>NZ_JBFTMK010000028.1:0-21876 GCF_056396965.1 Pseudomonas sp. 05N434 | reverse complement strand
CTGGCAGAGAGTGAGTTGTTCGGGCATGTCAAAGGCGCCTTTTCCGGTGCTACGAGTGACCGTGCCGGACGCTTCGACGCCGCCAACGGTGGCACGCTGTTTCTCGATGAAGTCGGGGAGTTGCCCTTGAGTGTGCAAGCGAAATTGCTGCGCACCCTGCAAAACGGCGAGATCCAGCGCCTGGGCGCCGACAAGCCGTTGCACGTCGATGTGCGCATCATCGCCGCCACCAATCGGCACCTGCCGGACAGCATCCGCGATGGCTTGTTTCGCGCCGATCTGTATCACCGCCTCTCGGTGTACCCGGTGCCGATTCCAGYGCTGCGCGAGCGTGGTCACGATGTGTTGATGCTGGCCGGGCATTTTCTGGAGCTCAATCGGGCGCGGCTCGGCCTGCGAGGTTTGCGTTTGTCGCCGGCGGCGGAGCGAGCCTTGCTGGCATACACCTGGCCGGGCAATGTGCGCGAACTGGAGCATGTCATCAGTCGGGCCGCGTTGAAGCAGCTCAGTCGCGGGACGAGTCGCACATCGATCATGACGCTGGAGCCAGAGGTTCTCGATCTCGACAGCCCGGTGGCAGCATCGGGGGCAGAGGTCGAGCCATCCCGGGACATTACGGTTGATCTGCCGTTCCAGCCCCTGGGCGAAGCCGTCGATGATTACCAGCGCAAGAAGATCCTCGAGGCCCTGAGCCTGTCCGGGGACAACTGGGCCAGCGCCGCGCGAATGCTGGAAGTCGACCCCAGCAATTTGCACAAACTGGCGCGGCGCCTGCGTCTGAAGTAGGTCAGGGCGTTGTCGCTTCGACCCTCGGTGTTGATGGCGGTCAAGGTGGTATCGCGCAGTGCCTCGCACACTGCGCAAAACCTTCCGGAGATCACCGTCATGCCCCTGTCCCTGGCCCAAATGCGCCGTAACTACACCCTTAATGGCCTGCAAGATGAGGCTGCGCTGGACGATCCGTTGGCGATGTTCCGGCAATGGCTGCAACAGGCCCGCGACACCGAGTGCGCACCTGTCGAAGCCAATAGCATGGTGCTGGCGACGGTCGATGATGAAGGGCGGYCGCACTGCCGTGTGCTGTTGCTCAAAGGCTTGAGCGATGAAGGTTTTACTTTTTTCGGTAATTACCAGAGCGACAAGGGGCAGCAGCTGGCGGTCAATCCCTATGCCGCCATGACGTTTTTCTGGCCAGGGCTGGAGCGTCAAGTGCGCATCGAAGGCCAGGTGTCCAGGCTCGACCCGCAACTCTCGGATGCATACTTCGATTCCCGCTCGATGGCCAGTCGCCTGGGCGCCTGGGCTTCACCGCAAAGTCGTCCGTTGGCCAGTCGTGCCGCGCTGGAGTCGATGTTGGCGCAGACCATCAAGCGCTTCGTTGGCCAGACCGTCTCGCGCCCCGAACATTGGGGCGGTTATTGCCTGCACCCTGAACGTCTGGAGTTCTGGCAGGGCCGTGCCGACCGCTTGCATGACCGTCTCGATTACCGGTTGCGAGATGGTGCATGGCAACGGCGCCGCTTGGCGCCTTGAGCGACGAGTAAGTTCCCCCGTAGCAGCCTGCGGCAGCTGCTACGGGCTTGAGTCCCCCATTAATCCATAGACCCCGACGAGGTACCTCCTTGGAGGAATAGGCTCGTTCGCTATTCCGGTTCAGGCTTTGGGCCATACCCTCATCTACGGGAAAGCCTGGATATGGCCCATCTGACGCAACGCACGTTTGAACCCCTGAACATCGCCGTACTGACCATCAGCGATACGCGCACCTTTGACACCGACACTTCAGGACAGACCCTGGCGGATTTGCTGCAAACGGCCGGGCATGTGCTGATCGATCGTGGCCTGGTCAAGGACGACATTTATCAGATCCGCGCAACGGTCTCCCAGTGGATCGCCGACCCCCGGGTGCAAGTCATATTGATGACTGGCGGCACCGGTTTCACCGCTCGTGACAACACACCGCAAGCGGTGCTGCCACTGCTGGACAAACATGTGGAAGGCTTCGGCGAATTGTTCCGCCAGGTGTCGCTGGAGGAGATTGGCATGTCCAGTCTGCAGTCCCGGGCACTGGCCGGGATGAGTAACGGTGTACTGGTGTGCTGCGTTCCTGGCTCACCGGGTGCCTGCCGGACTGCCTGGAACAAGATTCTGCTCGAGCAACTGGACAGTCGCACCGGCCCGTGTAACTTCGCCCCGCATTTGAAAGCGCAAGCACAGCGGGTCATCGACGCCTGCGAGACACGCTCATGAGCGGCCGGGTGTGCGACCTCGGCAACCTGATGCCCGTGGACGAGGCCATCAGCCGTCTGCTCGACCAGGCGCCACCACCACCCCTGGCGCAAATGGTCCGTCTGGACCAGGCCATGGGGCGGGTGCTGGCGGTGGACATTCATTGCCCGGTGAACCTGCCGGCCTGGGACAACAGTGCCATGGACGGGTATGCCCTCAGGGCTGGTGACCTGCCAGCGGAAGGTGGCTGTTTGACGATTGGCGGGCGAATTGCGGCGGGGGATCAGGCGCGCTCGCCCTTGCTTGCGCAGCAAACGGTGCAGATCTTTACCGGCGCGCCATTGCCACCGGGTGCCGATACCGTCGTGCCGCAAGAGCGCTGCCGGGTCGAAGGCGAGCGAGTCTGGTTCCCGCCCGTAGCCGTTGGCGATCACGTGCGCAAGGAAGGGGAGGAAGTTCGCCGCGGGCATCTGCTGCTCAAGGCTGGCAAACGCCTGCGCGCACAAGAACTGGGGTTGCTGGCCGGCGCCGGGATCGCCCGGGTCGAGGTCTATAGGCCGTTGCAAGTGTGCCTGCTCAGCAGCGGTAATGAACTGCGCGAGCCGGGCGATTCCTTGGCACCGGGGCAGATCTACAACAGCAACCGGTATTGCCTTGCTGCGTTGTTGCGCGGCTGGGGCGTCGAGGTGCATGACTATGGCGTCATGGCCGATGAGTTGGTGGCCAGCCGGCATGCCTTGAGCCTGGCGTCTTCGGAATGCGACTTGCTGTTGAGCTCCGGTGGCGTGTCGGTCGGCGAGGAAGATCACCTCAAACAGGCCATCGAGGAACTGGGCAGTGTGGATTTCTGGCGGCTGGCCATCCAGCCGGGTAAGCCATTGGCCTATGGCGAAGTGGCCGGTAAACCGTGGATCGGTATGCCGGGAAACCCGTCAGGGGCGCTGATTACCGCGTTGGTGGTGGTGCGTCCGTTCCTGCTCCGGGCCCAGGGCGTGACTGACGTGCTGCCAGTGCCGTTGGCTGTACCCGCCGGGTTCGACTGGTTGCAGCGTAACAAGCGTCGACAATACCTGCGGGCCAGGTTGATTCCCGGTGCCGATGGCCAGTTGAGTGTGGAACTGCACCCTCAGCAAAGCTCGGCCATGTTGACCGCCGCGTGCTGGGCCGACGGGCTGGCGGTGATCGAGTGCGAGCAGCAAGTGCTCAAGCACGACAACGTGATGTTCCTGTCCTTCGCCGACCTGATGCAGTGATGGCAATTGATTGCCGTCAAGGCTGTGCCTGCCGGTCTGGCTAGACTGTGTGGCGAGGGAGCTTGCTCCCGCTGGGTCGCGAAGCGGCCCTGTTATTCAGGCCTGCTGCGCAGTCCAGCGTCGGAACGCCGCCCGGAGCAAGCTCGCTCGCCACAAGCGCATTCCAACCATGGCTGATCAGGCTCCGGACTGCGCTTTTTGATGAGGATTACCCATGCAACTGGTCTGCCCGGCAGGGAATCTGCCTGCGCTTAAAGCGGCGGTGCGCCAAGGCGCCGATGCCGTGTATGTCGGCTTTCGCGATGACACCAATGCCCGGCATTTCGCGGGGTTGAACATGGACGACAAACAGTTCGACGCCGCCGTCGCCCACATCCGCCAACATCAACGCAAACTCTACGTCGCGGTCAACACGTACCCACAACCCAAGGGGTGGGAGCGCTGGCAACGGGCGGTGGATCGTGCCGCCGATTTCGGCGTCGATGCGCTGATCGCCGCCGACCCCGGGGTGCTCGACTATGCCAGTCAGCGTCACCCGCAATTGGCCCTGCATCTGTCGGTTCAGGGGTCGGCAACCCATGCCGCGGCGCTGGAATTTTATGCGCAGCGCTACGGCATTCGTCGCGCGGTATTGCCACGGGTGTTGTCGTTGGCGCAGGTACGTCAAGTCGCCGCCAGCAGCTCGGTGCCCATCGAAGTCTTTGGCTTCGGCAGCTTGTGCATCATGGCCGAAGGGCGTTGCCACCTGTCTTCCTACATTACCGGTGAGTCGCCGAACCTGTGCGGTGTCTGTTC
This sequence comes from Pseudomonas sp. 05N434, assembly GCF_056396965.1. Taxonomy (NCBI): domain Bacteria; kingdom Pseudomonadati; phylum Pseudomonadota; class Gammaproteobacteria; order Pseudomonadales; family Pseudomonadaceae; genus Pseudomonas; species Pseudomonas sp. 05N434. Next base: position 17,599 of record NZ_JBFTMK010000028.1, on the reverse strand, counting down.
GCCAGCCAAAGCCGTGCGTTGGAGCGAGGACGCCGAAGGCTTGAGCGCGCGCCTCAGCGAAGTGCTGATCGATCGCTACACCCCTGACGAATCGGCCGGTTACCCGACCTTGTGCAAAGGCCGTTTTCTGGTCGATGGCAAACGCTTTCATGCGCTGGAGGAGCCCACCAGCCTCGACACCCTGGACTTGCTCCCGGAATTGACGGCCATTGGCGTCGAAGCGGTGAAAATCGAGGGCCGCCAACGCAGCCCGGCGTATGTCGAACAAGTCACCCGGGTCTGGCGCGCGGCATTGGATGCTCACCGTGGCGCGCCCGGCAGTTTTCGGGTCAAGGAAGAATGGCGTCAGGTGCTGGCCGGTTTGTCCGAAGGCAGCCAGACCACCCTGGGCGCTTATCATCGATCATGGCAATGAGGGACGCGACATGAAGCTCAGCCTGGGACCGGTCCTGTTTTATTGGGACAAAGAGCAACTCAGCAACTTTTACGCCGACATGTCGACCGTGCCCCTGGACGTGATTTATCTGGGGGAAACCGTGTGCTCCAAACGCCGGGCCTTTTCCCTGGATCAATGGCTGGGGCTCTCTCCAGCCTGCGCCGGCTGTGCGACAACGGCGAGTTGTTGGTGGAGGCCAACGACATGGGCGCGGTGCATTTCCTGGCCGAGCGCAAGTTACCTTTCGTGGGCGGCCCGGCGCTCAATCTGTACAACGGCCACTCATTGGCACAATTACTCGACAGCGGAATGACTCGCTGGGTGCCGCCCGTGGAGTGTTCGGCGACGCTGATCAGCGACGTGATCGGGCAAGTGCGCGAGCTGGGCCGTGCAGTGCCGGAAGTTGAAATCTTCGCCTATGGGCATCTGCCGTTGGCCTATTCCGCCCGCTGCTTCACTGCCCGTGCAGAAAACCGGCCCAAGGACGACTGCCGGTTCTGCTGCATCAACTACCCCGATGGCCTGGCGCTGACCAGCCAGGAGGGGCAACCACTGTTTACCCTTAACGGTATTCAAACGATGTCGGCCGAGGTGACCAACCTGCTGRCCGATTACGCCGGACTGGTGGCCTGTGGTGCCGATCTGTTGCGCTTGAGCCCTCGTGCTCAGGGCATGGACGAAGTGATCGCGGCCTATCAACGGGTTCGTCTGGGCGAAACACCGCCGCTGTTCGTCGAAGGTTGCAATGGCTATTGGCATGGTCAGGCCGGCATGCTGCGCGTCGAGGAGGTTGGCCTGTGCTGAATCGAAAGAAGTGGCTGTTGAAAGGCGCCGACCGGTTGTTGCCACTGGTGCGCCGGGTGCCTTTTGCCGTGCAGCGCCTGGCGTTGCAGCAGACGCTGAATCGCTGCCTCGCCGAGCCATTGCGCGAGGGCGAGTTCGAAGTGCTGCGCGGGCGCTGGCTGTGCTTGCGGATTCCGGACCTGGGTTTGTCCTGGTACCTGACACTCAGTCGTCAGGGCTTGCGGATTGCCGAGCACGCTACGGCGAACGTGACCATCAGCGGTAACTGGCGCGAATTTTTATTGCTGGCCAGCCGTCAGGAAGATCCGGACACGTTGTTCTTTCGCCGGCGACTGGTCATCGAGGGCGATACCGAACTGGGGCTGGCGCTGAAGAACCTGATCGACAGCCTTGACCCCGATGTTCTGCCTGTGTGGTTGTGGCGCAATCTGGAGCGGGCGGGGAAGGGCTTGGCGGCGGGATGACCAACGTAGATTAAATGTGGGAGCGAGCAGGTCGAATCGTCGCACCGCCGCTCCCACAGTTGGATTTTCGTTGGCCCTCAGGCCATCGTTTACTGTAATGCTGTTCACTTAAGCCGTAATGCGATCTGTAGCAGCTGTCGAGCCTGCGAGGCTGCGTTCGGCGGCGAAGCCGTCGTGAATCCGGCTAGTGCGGTCTGCCTGACACGCCGCAATCACTGGTTTGACGACGGCTTCGCCGCCGAACGCAGCCTTCGGCAGCTGCTACAAGGAATGCGTCGCGGCTGAAATTGCTTAAGTGAACAGCATTAATCGTTTACTGGCGGCTTCCGTGCTGTCGGGCATCACTGGCAATCAACTGCCTGATCCCTTCAAACAACTCATCACTCTGCGCCAGCGTGCAGTCCTCGCCATAGCGTTTGCGCAGCCCGTAGTGGCTGAGGATCAGGTGCACGTCCGCGTGCAGGCCATGTTGCTTGAGGCAGTTCTCGACGCATTGCAGCGGGCAGCCGTCCAGCGCGAAGATCCGGCGCCCCGAGCGCGCTTTGTTGACCAGCGCTGCCACATGCCCGCCGACACCAACGATGCAGGACATTTCAGCGAGACCACTGCGATCCAGGCGCACGGCCAGGGTGTTGGCCAGTTGGGCGACGTTGGAGCAGCCTGAGCAGGAGTAAACCAAAGGCAGGGTTGAACGGGGCATTTGCACTCTCCGTGGATGGGCTCTGTCAGTGTGCAAGAGGTGTGGATGGGTACCTTGATGACGGTCAATTCCGGCTATTGGAAAGCGGCCAGTTCCTCTTCAGCGAGGATGCTGATGTGGCGTCGTTCCATGGCAATCAGGCCGCTTTCCACCAGGCGATGCAGTATCCGCGAAAAGGTTTCCGGCTGAATTCCCAGCTTCGACGCCACCAGGCGTTTGGACATCTGCAAGACAATCTGGCCGGTCACCGGGTGGCGTTCCTGGAACAGGAAATTGATCACCCGACGGCTCGCACTGGCCATGGTCAAGGTATCGATGTCGCGCAGACGCAGGTGCAGGTGCACACTCATGCTCGCCAGGATAGCCAGGCAGACTTTTGGCTGGTCCTCCAGGGCATTGCGGTAATGGTTGCCGTCGATGCTCACCAGCACGCTGTCCTTCAGCGCGGTGGCGCTCACCGGATACAGACGAGCCTGGCTGAACAGCAAGGCTTCGGCAAAAGTCTGGCCGGGCTGAATGATCTCCACCAGGTTCTCCTGGCCTTCGCCGGTGAGCCGGTACAACTTGACCTGGCCGCTGACCAGCAGGAAAAAACGCCTTGCCGGATCCCCTTGATGCATGAGCGTGCTGTGACAACTCAGGCGTTTGAGCATGGCCAGGCTGCAGACTTCCTCGAAGACTTTCTCCGGCAGTTGGCTGAACAGATGATGACGGCGCAACGTTAAAACGATGGAAGGGTGAGTCAGCATGGCGTACCTCCGCTGACGACCATAGTAGAGAGCGCAGGCTCGATGACCTATGCCTCTGCAGGCCTACCTCCAAAGAGGAATACCCTTCAGCCGGCGTTGCGCAGATGTTCCATGGCCCACACCGCCGCCTCTACTCGTGAGCGCAAGCCGAGTTTGTGCAACAGGTTTTTGACGTGAACCTTGACCGTGCCTTCGGTGATGCCCAGTTTGTGCCCGATGACCTTGTTGCTGAAGCCGCTGGCGATGGTTTTCAGCACCTGACGCTCACGCTCGGTCAGTTCCACCACGGCCTGACGCGCAGGAGCACGCAGTGCTTGCGCCATGACTTGGGTCAGTCCCGGGCTGATCACCAGCGCGCCGTTCAGGGCATCGCGGATGTACTGAATCAACAGTTCGGGCTCCATGTCCTTGAGCAGATAGCCGTCGGCATCCAGGCGCAATGCATCGCGAATATCGTCTTCGGCGTCCGATACCGTAAACAGCAGGACTTTGCCGGTGTAGTGCATGGCTCGTAGCCGGCGCAGGGTTTCGATGCCATTCATTTGCGGCATGTTGTTGTCGAGCAAAACCAGGTCCGGCTGAAGCGGCTCAATCAGACTGAGTGCTTCTTCACCCTGGCTGGCTTCGCCGACGATCAGGAAATCATCTTCGAGTTCGAGCATCTGGCGAATGCCGTGACGCATCATCGGGTGATCGTCTACCAGCAGGATTTTGTGTTGTGGGGACGGGGTCATGTGGCGCTACCTTCTGTTTGCTGCCCGAGAAACTCCGGGTGGAATTCCAGTTGGACACGGGTGCCTTGGGGCTCCCTGGAAAATATCTGCAGTTGGCCGCGCAGGCTGCGAGCCCGCTCATCCATGATGTTCAGGCCGTGGTGTTCGCGCTGGTCGACATTGCCACTGAACCCACGCCCGTCGTCTTCGACCGACAACCTGACGGTCTCGCCATCCTGGCGCAGTTGCAGCCAGGCGTTTTGCGCATGGGCGTGGCGCAGGCAGTTGGAGAGCGCCTCGCGGGTGATCTGCAAAATGTGGATTTGTTCGCTGGCCGATAGCTGAAAGGCCAGCGTGTCGACGTGCAGGTGCACCTGGAGTTCTCCGCGACGGGAAAACTCCTCGGCCGTGTCCTTGAGTTCCTGTACCAGTCCCGCGTCGTGAATCTGCAAGCGAAACGTGGTCAGCAACTCGCGCAACTGGCGATAGGCATTGTTCAGTCCCTCGCGCAATTCGCTGGTGACGGTTTCCAGGGTCTGGACCGGTTCGCCCCGGCGCATCAGGGTTTGCATGCGGCTGACTTGCAGCTTCATGTAGGACAGGGCCTGGGCCAGTGAATCGTGCAGCTCGCGGGCGATGATCGTGCGTTCTTCGAGCAGCAGCAGGCGATGATCCTGTTCCCGTTGACGCTTGAGCGAGAGCGAGGTGCCGATCAGATTGGCCAGGGCCTGGATCAGTTGGGTTTCCCAGGCTTGCATGGGGTGCCCGTCGACAAAGTGCGCCTTGAGTTCCCCCAGTTCACTGCCCTGGTTGCTGATGCTGAAGATTTGCGGGTTGGTTTTAGGGTGTCGCTGGCACGTGGCGCAGTCGCTGCTGGCACAGACTTCCCGGATGTTCGCGCCATGCAGGGCGAGCAACTGCTGGGCCGGTGCCTGCAACTGTCCCTGCAGGCACAGCGACAGGCGCAAGCCGGGCAGGCGTTGCTGGAAGCGCCGAATCAACTCATCCAGGCCTTCGGCATTGGCCAGGCGTGTGGCCAGGCTTCGGCTGCTTTGATACAGAAGCTCCAGGGCGGCATTGGCTTGTTGCAGGTTCAGGGTTTTTTGCCGGACCTGACTTTCCAGGGTGCGATGCGACTCTTCGATCGTCTCGGCCATGGTGTTGAAACTCATGGCCAACTGGCCCAGCTCATCCTCGGACTGCTGGTTGACCCGCACCTTGAAGTCGCCGCGACGAAAGCGCTGGGTTGCATCCACCAACTCCTTCAAAGGGGTAACGACGCCGTACTGCAGTTCGTAGAGCCCGAGCAGCAGGACGATCATGGTGGTGAACAGGGCCAGGCCCTGGATCGCCTGTTGCCAACCTTGCTTTTGTTCGCTTTGGCGCTGCAACAGATCGACGAACTGGTTCAGTTGCTCAACGAAGGACTGCGCCTGAGCCTGAAAGGCCGCCGCATCGCCGCGCTCCAGGGCCGGACGCAAATCCTCATTCCAGTGTTGCTGGATTTGCCCATAACTGAGTTGCAATGCGGTGGTCGGGCCATCTTCCAGTACCGCTTTGAGAGAGTGGCTGTCCAAGCGGTTTTGCAGGCTGTCGATGATGGTGGTGATTTCTTCGTCGGCGACGCCAGCGGCGAGTTTCCAGCTCAGGTGATAGGTCTCCATGCGCACCGAGCCTGCGGTGTTGATGGCAGCGGCATCGCCCTGGCTGAACCAGGCGATCAGCCCGGCGCTCAATGAACTGGCGAGCGCCAGCACGGCGATCAGGATCACCGCCAGCCCGGCGCGAGCGGGCAGGGAGCTGCGCAACCAGCGGATCATCGGCGCAGGTCCGGGAAAGCGATAAGAAAACAGAGCATGCACGTTCCAGCGTGGGGTTTTGCCGCCGTTCCTGGGCGAGCTACCTCTAAAGAGTTGTCGACAGTTCCTTGTCGGCAAAAGCGTGGGTTGAAACCCTTAACAAGCTGATAAATAAAGGTTTTCAAGGTTTTCTTGCACTACCTCCTTGGAGGTAGGCGGGCTAAGCATAGGCTTAGGCCCTCATGGGCATCGTTGACCTGGGTCAAGTTTTTGCGGGGTTTGCCTCTCTAGTCTGCCGCCATGGCTAATTGACGGGAGAGCATTGTGACCCAACCGCGTGTACGACAAGGCTTGGTGCTGGGCATGAGCACGCTGGCCTTCACTGTGTGCTTCATGGTCTGGATGATGTTTGCCGTGCTCGGCGTGCCGATCAAGGAATTGCTCCAGCTCAACGAAACCCAATTCGGCCTGCTGGCCGCGACCCCGGTGCTGACCGGCTCGCTGGTGCGTTTGCCGCTGGGGTTGCTGACCGACCGATTTGGCGGGCGCTGCGTGTTTTTCCTGCTGATGCTGACTTGCGTCACGCCGCTGTACTTGATCAGTCACGCCACCGCCTACTGGCAGTTCCTGGTACTGGGTTTGTTCGTCGGCCTGGCCGGTGGCTCGTTTTCCGTTGGGATTGCCTACGTCGCCAAATGGTTCGACAAGGAGAACCAGGGCTTCGCCATGGGCATCTTCGGTGCCGGTAACGCCGGGTCGGCGGTGACCAAGTTCCTGGCCCCGGCGCTGATCGCCGCCGGCAGCTGGCAGCTGGTGCCGAAAGTCTTCAGTGCGATCTTGTTTATCACTGCGCTGCTGTTCTGGTTCCTGACCTCAGAAAACAAGGGCCATCGTAGTGCCACGGGCGCCAGCTTGCGTGAGCAACTGCGCTCACTGAAAGATCCTGCGGTGTGGCGCTACTGCCAGTACTACTCGATCGTCTTCGGCGGCTACGTTGCCCTGGCACTGTGGATGACCAAGTACTACGTGCAGGAATACGGTTTCAGCTTGCAAAGCGCGGCGCTGCTGGCGGCCTGTTTTTCCCTGCCCGGCGGCGTACTGCGTGCCGTCGGCGGTTGGATGTCGGATCGCTGGGGGGCGCAAAGCGTGACCTGGTGGGTGTTGTGGGTCAGCTGGATCTGCCTGTTCCTGCTCTCGTATCCCCAGACCCAACTGCAAGTGCAGACCATCGACGGCCCGCTGGATTTCCACATTGGCCTGAGCCCCGCGTTGTTCACCGTGCTGCTGTTCGTCATGGGCATCGCCTTCGCATTCGGCAAGGCCTCGGTTTTCAAATACATCGCCAATGAATACCCGAAAAACATGGGCGCGGTGTCCGGCATCGTTGGCCTGGCGGGTGGCCTGGGCGGTTTCGTGCTGCCGATCCTGTTCGGCGCCCTGGTGGACCTCACCGGCGTGCGCTCTTCCTGCTTCATGTTGATGTACGGCGTGGTCTGGGTCTCCCTCACCTGGATGTACTTCAGCGAAATACGCAAAAGCCCGGTGCTTGGTAAAGAGCCGCTGCTGATCCCGTCCCCGATTTCCAGCATTGCCCAAGGAGAAGAACATGTCCGTTCTGCAAACGCCTGACAAAGGCCCGGTCATTCATGACTGGCGCCCCGAGGACCCCGCGTTCTGGGGAAGTAGCGGCAAACAGACCGCCACTCGCAACTTGTGGATTTCCATTCCTGCGCTGTTGTTGGCCTTTGCGGTGTGGATGGTCTGGAGCACGGTGATTGTGCGCTTGAACGCCATCGGCTTCAGCTTCACCACCGACCAACTGTTTTGGCTGGCGGCATTGCCGGGGCTGTCCGGTGCGACCTTGCGGGTCTTCTATTCCTTTATGGTGCCGATCTTCGGCGGCCGGCGCTGGACTGCCCTGAGCACCGCGTCGCTGCTGTTGCCATCGATCTGGATGGGCTTCGCCGTGCAGGACCCGAGCACCTCATACAGCGTGTTCGTAGTGATTGCCTTGCTCTGCGGTTTCGGTGGCGGCAACTTCGCCTCGAGCATGTCCAACATCAGCTTCTTCTATCCCAAGTCCCAACAGGGCACAGCTCTGGGCCTCAACGCCGGACTGGGCAACCTGGGCGTCTCGGTGATGCAGTTCTGCGTGCCGCTGGTGATTACCTTCGGTGTGTTCGGCTTCATGGGTGGCTCGCCGCAAGCGTTGCCGGACGGCGGTCAGTTGTGGCTGCAGAACGCCGGGTTCATCTGGGTGCCATTTATCGTCCTGGTGACAGTGTTGGCCTGGTTCGGCATGAATGACCTGTCCAGCGCCCGGGCCTCGTTCAGCGAACAGGCGGTGATCTTCAAGCGCAAGCACAACTGGCTGATGTGCTGGTTGTACCTGGCGACCTTCGGTTCGTTCATCGGCTTTTCCGCCGCGTTTCCGCTGCTGATCAAAACCTCCTTTCCGGATGTCATTGCCTTGAAATTCGCCTTCCTCGGCCCACTGGTTGGCGCTCTGGTGCGGCCATTGGGTGGCTGGCTGGCGGACAAGCTCGGTGGCGCGAAAGTGACCCTGTGGAACTTCGTGGCKATGATCGCGATGGTCTTCGGCGTGATGCACTTCTTGCCGCAGAACGGCGCGGGCGGCAGCTTCTACGGCTTCCTCGGCTTGTTCATGCTGCTGTTCATCACCACTGGCGTGGGCAACGGCTCCACCTTCCGGATGATCCCGGTGATCTTCCGCACGCAGCACGAAAAAGCCTCGGCCGGGAAATCGCCAGCCGTGCGTGAACAGGCGCTCAAGGATGCCGGCAAGGAATCGGCCGCCGTCCTGGGCTTCAGTTCGGCCATGGGCGCCTTCGGTGCGTTCTTCATTCCCAAATCCTTCGGCACTTCGATGGCCCAGACCGGCGGCCCTGAGATGGCCTTCTACATGTTCGTCGTTTTTTACCTGAGCTGCATCGTGGTGACCTGGTGGTGGTACGCGCGCAAAGGCGCCGCGACACCCTGCTGAGACGACCTGAATCCAACCATTGCGTGGGCGGGGCGCAGAACCCCGCAGCAAGCCTGAGAGGACACACCGTGAGTCATTTACTGGATCAACTGCGGTTTTTCAATCGCAAGCAAAACGAGTTTTCCGATGGTCATGGAGAGACTCGCAAAGAGTCTCGCGACTGGGAGAACGTCTACCGTTCGCGCTGGCAGTACGACAAGATCGTGCGTTCCACCCATGGGGTGAACTGCACCGGCTCGTGCTCGTGGAAAATCTACGTCAAGAACGGCCTGATCACCTGGGAAACCCAGCAGACCGATTACCCGCGCACTCGCAACGATTTGCCTAACCACGAACCCCGCGGTTGCCCGCGTGGCGCCAGTTACAGCTGGTACATCTACAGCGCCAACCGCCTCAAGTACCCGAAAATCCGCAAGCCGTTGCTCAAGCTCTGGCGCGAGGCGCGGCAGACCATGGCGCCGGTGGAAGCCTGGGCCAGCATTGTCGAGAACAAGGCCAAGGCCGACTCCTATAAAAGCAAGCGCGGCATGGGGGGCTTCATTCGCTCCAACTGGGAGGAAGTCAACGAGATCATTGCCGCGTCCAACGTCTACACCATCAAGCAATACGGCCCGGACAGGATCGTCGGTTTCTCGCCGATTCCGGCCATGTCGATGGTCAGCTATGCCGCGGGTTCGCGTTATCTGTCGCTGATCGGCGGTGCGTGCCTGAGTTTCTATGACTGGTACTGCGACTTGCCACCGGCCTCGCCGATGGTCTGGGGCGAGCAAACCGACGTGCCGGAATCGGCCGACTGGTACAACTCCAACTACATCATTGCCTGGGGCTCCAACGTCCCGCAGACCCGTACCCCCGATGCGCACTTTTTTACCGAAGTCCGTTACAAGGGCACCAAGACCGTCGCCATCACCCCCGACTACTCGGAAGTCGCCAAGCTCACCGACCTGTGGCTCAACCCCAAGCAGGGTACCGATGCGGCGCTGGCCCAGGCGTTCAATCATGTGATCTTCAAAGAGTTTCACCTGGACAAACCGAGCGCGTATTTCACCGACTACGCCAAGCGCTTCACCGATTTGCCGGTGCTGGTGCTGCTCAAACAAATGGTCGACAAGGCGCCGGGCGCCGGTTACCAGCCGGACCGTTTCTTGCGCGCCTCGGACCTTACCGACAACCTCGGCCAGGAAAACAACCCGGAATGGAAAACCATCGCGCTGGATGTCAGCGGTGAACTGGTTTCTCCTCAGGGCTCCATCGGTTATCGCTGGGGCGAGAAGGGCAAGTGGAACATCCTGCCTCGTGAAGGCGGCGAAGGGCGTGAGATCGATCTGAAGCTGAGCCTGATCGGCGATGACATCGCCGAAGTGGCGTTCCCGTATTTCGCTGGCGAGTCCCACGAGCACTTCCAGCACGTCGCTGGCGATGCCGTGCAATACCGCCGCGTGCCGGTGCACAACGTGGTACTGGCCGATGGCAGTGTGGCCAAAGTCGCCACTGTGTTCGACCTGTCGGCCGCCAATCTGGCGATCGATCGTGGCCTGGGTGGCGCTAACGTCGCCAAGGACTACAACGACGCAAGCGTACCCGGCACCCCGGCCTGGCAGGAGCAGATCACCGGCGTCAGCCGCGAGAAAGCGATCCAGATCGCCCGCGAGTTCGCCGATAACGCCGACAAGACCAAGGGGCGCTCGATGATCATCGTCGGCGCGGCGATGAACCACTGGTACCACATGGACATGAACTACCGCGGGCTGATCAACATGCTCATGCTCTGCGGGTGTGTCGGCCAGACCGGTGGCGGTTGGGCGCACTATGTCGGTCAGGAAAAACTGCGTCCGCAATGCGGCTGGCTGCCCCTGGCGTTCGGCCTGGACTGGAACCGTCCGCCACGGCAGATGAACGGCACCAGCTTCTTCTACGCCCACAGTTCGCAATGGCGCCACGAGAAGATGAGCATGCACGACGTGCTCTCGCCGCTGGCCGATAAATCACAGTTTCCCGAGCATGCCCTGGACTACAACATCCGTGCCGAACGCGCCGGCTGGTTGCCCAGCGCACCGCAACTCAACACCAACCCGCTGCACATTTGCCGCGATGCCGCGGCAGCCGGCATGGACCCGAAAGACTACGTGGTCAAGTCGCTGCAAGACGGCTCGCTGCGCTTCTCCTGCGAACAGCCGGACAGCCCGGTGAACTTCCCGCGCAACATGTTTATCTGGCGTTCCAATCTGCTGGGCTCCTCGGGCAAGGGCCACGAGTACATGCTCAAGTACCTGCTCGGCACCAAGAACGGGGTGATGAACGAAGACATCGGCCAGGTCGGCGATTGCAAACCCGAAGAAGCCGAATGGGTGGACGAGGGCGCCATCGGCAAGCTCGATCTGGTCACCACGCTGGATTTCCGCATGTCCTCGACCTGCGTCTATTCCGACATCGTCTTGCCGACCGCGACCTGGTACGAAAAGGACGACATGAACACCTCGGACATGCACCCGTTCATTCACCCGTTGTCGGCCGCCATCGACCCGGCGTGGGAATCGCGTTCCGACTGGGAAATCTACAAAGGCATCGCCAAGGCCTTTTCCAGCATGGCTGAAGGGCATCTGGGCGTTGAGAAGGACCTGGTGACCATCCCGCTGATGCACGACAGCGTCGGTGAACTGGCTCAACCTTTTGGCGGCACCGACTGGAAAAGCGCCGGCGTGGCCCCGGTGCCAGGCAAGAACGCGCCGAACCTGCATGTGGTGGAGCGTGATTACCCGAACATTTACAAGCAGTTTTCCTCGCTGGGGCCATTGCTGGAAAAACACGGTAACGGTGGCAAGGGCATCAACTGGAACACCGACGCCGAAGTGAAATTCCTCGGTGCGCTCAATCACCGCGAAGGGGCTGCCGGGATCAGTCATGGTCGGCCGAAAATCGACTCGGCGATCGATGCTGCTGAAGTGATTCTGTCCCTGGCGCCGGAAACCAATGGCCACGTCGCCGTCAAGGCCTGGGCTGCGTTGTCGGAATTTACCGGCATCGATCACAGCCACCTGGCGTTATCCAAGGAACACGAGGCGATCCGATTCCGCGACATTCAGGCGCAGCCGCGCAAGATCATTTCCAGCCCTACCTGGTCGGGTCTCGAAGACGATCACGTCAGCTACAACGCCGGCTACACCAACGTTCACGAAGCCATCCCATGGCGCACCATCACCGGTCGCCAGCAGTTCTACCAGGATCACCCGTGGATGCAGGCATTCGGCGAGCAACTGATGAGTTACCGCCCGCCGGTCAACACCCGCACCATTGCAGGGGTGAAAGGCAAGCGCAGCAACGGCGAGACCGAAATCGTCCTGAACTGGATTACTCCGCACCAGAAATGGGGCATCCACAGCACTTACAGCGACAACCTGCTGATGCTGACCCTCAGCCGCGGCGGGCCGATTGTCTGGCTCTCGGAGAACGACGCGAAACGCGCCGGCATCGAAGACAACGACTGGATCGAATGCTTCAACGCCAACGGCGCGCTGACCGCACGAGCGGTGGTCAGCCAGCGGGTCAAGGACGGCATGGTGATGATGTACCACGCCCAGGAACGGATCGTGAACGTGCCTGGTTCGGAAACCACCAAGACCCGTGGCGGCCACCACAACTCGGTCACCCGCGTGGTGCTCAAACCGACCCACATGATCGGCGGCTATGCACAGCAGGCCTACGGTTTCAACTATTACGGCACGGTCGGTTGCAACCGCGATGAATTCGTCGTGGTACGCAAAATGGCCAAAGTCGACTGGCTCGATGGCTCAAACGGCGATGACCTGCCGCGTCCTCTGCCGACCGATATCGAGGAGAACTGAGATGAAGATTCGCTCACAGATCGGCATGGTGCTGAACCTGGACAAGTGCATCGGTTGCCACACTTGTTCGATTACCTGCAAGAACGTCTGGACCAGCCGCGAAGGCATGGAATACGCCTGGTTCAACAACGTCGAATCGAAACCCGGCATCGGTTACCCGAAAGAATGGGAAAACCAGGACAAGTGGAAGGGCGGCTGGATCCGCAATGCCAACGGCACGATCAACCCGCGCATCGGCGGTAAATTCCGGGTCTTGGCGAATATTTTCGCCAACCCGGACCTGCCGAGCCTCGACGATTACTACGAACCGTTCGACTTCGATTACCAGCACCTGCATACCGCGCCGCTGGGCGAGCATCAGCCCACTGCGCGCCCGCGTTCGCTGATCTCTGGCAAGCGCATGGAGAAAATCGAATGGGGCCCGAACTGGGAAGAAATCCTCGGCACCGAATTCGCCAAGCGCCGCAAGGACAAGAACTTCGACAAGATCCAGGCGGACATTTACGGCGAATACGAAAACACCTTCATGATGTATTTGCCGCGCCTGTGCGAGCACTGCCTCAACCCGGCGTGCGCAGCGTCGTGCCCGAGCGGGGCGATCTACAAGCGTGAAGAAGACGGCATTGTGCTGATCGACCAGGAAAAATGCCGTGGCTGGCGGATGTGCATCAGCGGCTGCCCGTACAAGAAGATCTATTTCAACTGGAAAAGCGGCAAGTCCGAGAAGTGCATCTTCTGCTACCCGCGTATCGAAGCCGGGATGCCGACTGTTTGCGCCGAAACCTGTGTCGGGCGTATCCGTTACCTCGGTGTGCTGCTGTATGACGCCGACCGCATCAGCGAAGTGGCGAGCACCGCCAATGAGCAAGACCTGTACGAGAAACAACTGGAGATCTTCCTCGATCCGAATGACCCGGCAGTGATTCGCCAGGCCCTGGCCGATGGCGTACCGCAGTCGGTGATTGATTCCGCCCAGCGTTCGCCGGTCTACAAAATGGCCGTGGACTGGAAACTCGCACTGCCGCTGCACCCGGAATACCGCACCTTGCCAATGGTCTGGTACGTGCCGCCGCTGTCGCCGATCCAGAACGCCGCCACTGCCGGCACCGTGGGCATGAACGGGGTGATCCCGGATGTCGACAGCCTGCGTATTCCACTGAAGTACCTGGCGAACCTGCTGACAGCGGGCGATGAAAAACCGGTCAAGCGCGCACTTAAACGCTTGCTGGCGATGCGCGCCTACAAACGTTCCGAGCAAGTCGATGGCGTTCAGGACCTGCAAGTGTTGAAGGACGTCGGCTTGAGCGTGGCCCAGGTCGAAGAGATGTATCGCTACCTGGCGATTGCCAACTATGAAGACCGCTTTGTGGTACCGAGTGCCCACCGTGAAGACGCCATGAGCGACGCCTTTGCCGAGCGCTCCGGTTGCGGCTTCAGTTTCGGCAGCGGTTGCAGCGGCAGCTCCGACACCAACATGTTCGGAGCGAAGAAAGCCAACCGCCGCGACGTCCTGAAAACCGTCCAGTTGTGGGAGGAATGAGCATGCAAATTCTCAAAGTGATTTCGCTGCTGCTCGACTATCCGACCGAGACGCTGATTGGCGGGCGCGACGAACTGGAGCAAGCGATTATCCAGTCACGGGAAATCAGCCCTAAACAGCGCGGTGCGTTGTTCGAATTGCTGGAGTTGATCTGCGCCAATGACCTGATGGACGGGCAGGAGCACTACGGCGCGCTGTTCGGCCGGGGGCGTTCGCTGTCGTTGCTGTTGTTCGAGCATGTGCACGGCGAATCCCGCGATCGTGGCCAGGCCATGGTCGACATGATGGCGCAATACGAAGCCGCCGGTTTTGCCATCGGCGTCAAGGAGCTGCCGGACTATATCCCGCTGTACCTGGAGTTCCTGTCCACCCGCGAAGACCTCGAGGCCCGCGAGGGCCTGGCGGATGTTTCGCACTTGCTGGCCTTGCTCGCGGCGCGTCTGGAAGAGCGCGAAAGCGCCTATGCCAGTTGCTTCCGGGCGTTGCTGCAAATCGCCGGGGCCGAGCCGCATCAGGCGGTGGCCGACCTGCGGGCGCAGGTGGCGTCGGAACCGCGCGACGACTCCCTCGAAGCCCTCGACAAGATCTGGGAAGAGGAGGCCGTGGACTTTCTCCAGGCCGAACAGCAAGACCGTTGCAGTTCGTTGCCTGGCGCCCCGGGCAAGGCCCGGGAAGAAAGCGCCGTGCCGTTGCACTGGGTGGATTTTCAGCATGAAGGGTTGGCCACCGTGCCAGCCAAGGAGGTAGGCAATGTCTAAATGGAACCTGTTGTTGTTCGGGATCTATCCCTATGTCGCTTTGGCGATTTGCCTGATTGGCAGTTGGGCCCGTTTCGATCTGTCGCAGTACACCTGGAAGGCTGGCTCCAGCCAGATGCTCAACCAGCGCGGCATGCGCGTGGCGAGCAACCTCTTCCACATCGGTGTGCTGTTTGTACTGGCCGGGCATTTCGTCGGCCTGCTGACGCCTGCATCGGTTTATCACCATGTGATCAGCACCGAGAACAAGCAGTTGCTGGCGATGGTCTCCGGCGGGCTCTTCGGCCTGCTGTGCCTGATCGGCTTGCTGATGCTGGTCAATCGGCGGCTCACCGATCCTCGGGTACGTGCCGCCTCCAGCGCTTCGGACATTTTGATTCTGCTGGTGCTGCTGGTGCAGTTGCTGCTCGGTTTGCTGACGATTGCAGCGTCCACCGCGCACATGGACGGTTCGGTGATGGTGATGCTCGCCGACTGGGCGCAGAACACCGTGCTGTTGCGGCCGATGGAAGCGGCGGCGTCCATTGCGCCGGTCGGGCTGACCTACAAGCTGCATGTGTTTCTAGGCTTGACCCTGTTCGTGTTGTTCCCCTTCACCCGTCTCGTACACATCGTCAGTGCACCGATCTGGTACCTGGGGCGTCGTTATCAAATCGTTCGGCAGAAAGTCTGAGGAGAACATCATGTCAGGTGGATGTGGATGTGGCGGCGGTAACGGCGGCAGCGGTGGCTGCGGTTCTTCTAAAAATGCAGAGCTTACGGTGCCGGAAGTTGTCGACATCGCGCAGTTTGAAGCACTGCCGGTCGAGCCGGCGGCGGCCGAAGACGCCCCGGTGCAGTTGATCGCCAGCAGCGAACAGGAGTGGCCGATCATCAGCGTCAACGGGGTGTCGATCACGCCTGAGGCAATGGCCCAGCAGCTGCAATATCACCCGGCCGAAAGCCGTGAAGAGGCGGTCTATCTGGCCGCCAGGGCACTGGTGATCCGCGAATTGTTGCAGCAGCGCATTGCCGAACTCGGCCTGGCGCTGGAGATCGGCGCTGGTGAGAACGAAGAAGAAGCGGCCACGCGTTTGTTGCTCGAACGCGAGGTGCACGTGCCGCAGTGCGACGAGGAAACCAGCCTGCGCTACTACGAAAACAATCGCGGGCGCTTTCACAGCGCGCCGTTGCTGGCGGTGCGACACATCCTGCTCGAGTGCGCGCCGGATGATGTCGAGGCTCGCAGCCTTGCGCATGCTCAGGCCGAGATATTGCTGCAACGTCTGGAGGATTTCCCCGGCAGTTTCGCCGAGCTGGCGGTGAAATATTCGGCCTGCCCGTCGAAGGCTCAAGGCGGTTCTCTGGGGCAGATCAGCAAGGGCCAGACCGTGCCGGAACTGGAGCGTCAGCTGTTCACGCTGGCGCCCGGCCTGGCCAGTAAACCGCTGGAAAGTCGCTACGGCTGGCATGTGGTGAGTGTCGATCAGCGGATTGAAGGCATGCCGTTGCCTTATGAAGTGGTGTCGACGGCGATCCGCACGCAGTTGCAGCAGGGCGTCTGGCAAAAAGCGCTGGTGCAGTACCTGCAAACCCTGATCGGAGCGGCGGATATTCGTGGCATCCACTTGCAGGGCGCCGACTCACCGCTGGTGCAGTGAGCATCGAGACAAACCGGGAGATGTGATGAACGCTGTCATGCAGGATGGTTTTGGACGGCAGATCGATTATCTGCGGATGTCGGTGACGGACCGTTGTGATTTTCGCTGTGTGTATTGCATGGCGAAAAACATGACCTTCCTGCCGCGTCAGCAGGTCCTGACGCTGGAGGAATTGCAGCGCCTGGCAACGTTGTTCGTCGGGTTGGGCGTCCGCAAAATCCGCCTCACCGGCGGCGAGCCGCTGATTCGTCCGGGCATTGTCGAACTGTGCCGCAACATCGCCGCATTGCCCGGTTTGCGCGAACTGGTGATGACCAGCAACGGCTCGCAGTTGGGCCGTCTGGCCCGGCCGTTGGCGGAGGCAGGCGTCAAGCGAATGAACATCAGCCTCGATAGTCTGGACGGACAGAAGTTTCGCGCAATCACACGCAACGGCGATCTCGATCARGTGCTGGGTGGCATTGAAGCGGCGCGGGACGCGGGGTTTGAGCGGATCAAGCTCAACTGCGTGGTGATGAAGGGGCGCAACTTCGATGAAGTCCCGGCGTTGGTGCAGTACGCCATCGATCAGCACATCGATATCAGTTTCATCGAAGAAATGCCGTTGGGCGATGTCGGCAGGTCACGGGGTGAATCGTTTTGTTCCAGCGATGAGGTCCGGGCGCTGATCGCCAGTGGTCACCGGTTGCTCGACAGCACTGAAAACAGCGGCGGACCGGCGCGCTATGTGCGTCTGGAACGCCATCCCGATACCCGGATCGGTTTCATTTCACCCAACAGCCATAACTTCTGCGGCACCTGCAACCGGGTGCGGATGACCGTTGAAGGGAAGCTTTTGCTCTGTCTGGGCCAGGACGACGCGTTGGATTTGCGTGGATTGCTGCGGCGTTATCCGCTGGACGACCAGCCGCTGATCAATGCGGTGCAAAAGGCTTTGCGCGGCAAGCCATTGCGCCACGACTTCAACCCCGAAGGGGAGGTGCAGATTGTGCGGTTCATGAACATGAGTGGCGGTTGAGCTGTTCTGTTAAGGAAAGAGTTTGCTAAACACAATACTTGTGGCGAGGGAGCTTGCTCCCGCTGGGTTGCGAAGCAACCCTAAATGAGGCACCACGATTATTCAGACAAATCGAGCTTGCAGGATTGCGAC
>NZ_JBFTMK010000027.1:0-17364 GCF_056396965.1 Pseudomonas sp. 05N434 | reverse complement strand
GGCCGGTCCCTTCATGGACCACCGTGAAGACGACAGCCTGCCGCTCGAAGGGCAGTACGCCCCCAGTCACCCGGTGCACGTCCAGCCGGGCGGTGTACTTGCGGGGCTGGGCCTGGCGAGCGACATTCAAGTCAACTCGATTCATGGTCAGGGCGTCGAGCGGCTGGCGCCGGGCCTTCGTGTGGAAGCTGTGGCGCCCGATGGGCTGATCGAAGCGGTCTCTGTAATCGAAGGCAAAGCTTTTGCTTTAGGCGTGCAATGGCATCCCGAATGGCAGGTAAGCTTGAATCCTGACTACCTTGCGATTTTCCAGGCATTTGGCGATGCCTGCCGCAAGCGCGCATTACAACGCGACGCCGATGCGTCAAACAACGCCTGACTTATAAAAGTCAGGAAACTCAAGCCTAAGAGGCATTTATGAGTAACAACCTCGACCAGCTCACCGATTGGTTGAAAGACCACAAGATCACAGAAGTCGAATGCATGATTGGCGACCTGACCGGCATCACCCGGGGCAAGATCTCGCCGACCAATAAGTTCATCGCCGAAAAAGGCATGCGCCTGCCCGAAAGCGTTCTGTTACAGACCGTGACCGGCGACTATGTCGAAGACGACATCTATTACGAACTGCTCGACCCGGCCGACATCGACATGGTCTGCCGCCCCGACCAGAACGCCGTGTTCCTGGTGCCCTGGGCCATTGAACCCACCGCCATCGTGATCCACGACACCTACGACAAGCAGGGCAACCCGATCGAGCTGTCGCCGCGCAACGTGCTCAAGAAGGTACTGAAACTCTACGCCGACCACGGCTGGCAGCCGATCGTGGCGCCGGAAATGGAGTTCTACCTCACTAAGCGCAGCGATGACCCGGACTACCCGTTGCAACCGCCGATTGGCCGTTCCGGTCGTCCGGAAACCGGTCGCCAGTCGTTCTCCATTGAAGCGGCGAACGAATTCGACCCGTTGTTCGAAGACGTCTACGACTGGTGCGAATTGCAGGAGCTGGACCTCGACACGTTGATCCACGAGGACGGCACTGYGCAGATGGAAATCAACTTCCGTCACGGCGATGCCCTGTCCCTGGCCGACCAGATTCTGGTGTTCAAACGCACCATGCGAGAAGCCGCACTCAAGCACAACGTGGCGGCGACCTTCATGGCCAAGCCCATGACTGGCGAGCCGGGCAGTGCCATGCAWTTGCACCAGAGCATCATCGACATCGAGACCGGCAAAAACGTCTTCTCCAATGAAGACGGGACCATGAGCCAGCTGTTCCTCCATCACATCGGCGGTTTGCAGAAATTCATCCCTGAGTTGCTGCCGCTGTTCGCGCCCAACGTCAATTCGTTCCGCCGCTTCCTGCCGGATACCTCGGCACCGGTGAACGTGGAGTGGGGCGAAGAGAACCGCACCGTGGGCCTGCGGGTTCCGGATGCCGGGCCGCAGAACCGTCGGGTGGAAAACCGTCTGCCGGGTGCCGACGCCAACCCTTACCTGGCCATCGCCGCCAGCCTGTTGTGCGGCCTGATCGGGATGCTCGAAGGGCATAACCCGAGTGCCCCGGTGGTGGGGCGTGGTTACGAGCGGCGCAATCTGCGCCTGCCGTTAACCATCGAAGACGCGCTGGATCGTATGGAAAACAGCAAGACCATCGAAAAGTATCTGAGCAAGAAATTCATCACAGGCTACGTCGCGGTCAAGCGGGCCGAGCATGAAAACTTCAAGCGCGTGATCAGTTCGTGGGAGCGGGAGTTCCTGCTCTTCGCCGTCTGATGCGCCGGGCGCGACAAGGGGCGTGATTGCCCTCTGACGTCGCGCCGTCACTGCAATCCAAGGAGAATTCGCATGACCAGCAACAACCCGCAAACCCGTGCATGGCAAACCCTGAGCAATGATCACCACCTGGCCCCGTTCAGCGACTTCAAGCAGCTGAAAGAGAAAGGCCCGCGGATCATCACCAATGCCAAGGGTGTTTACCTCTGGGACAGCGAAGGCAACAAGATCCTCGACGGCATGGCCGGTCTGTGGTGCGTCGCGATCGGCTATGGTCGCGATGAACTGGCCGATGCCGCCGCCAAGCAAATGCGCGAACYGCCTTATTACAACCTGTTCTTCCAGACCGCTCACCCGCCGGTGCTGGAGCTGGCCAAGGTCATCGCTGAAATCGCGCCTGAAGGCATGAATCATGTGTTCTTCACCGGTTCCGGTTCCGAAGGCAACGACACCATGCTGCGGATGGTTCGCCACTACTGGGCGATCAAGGGCCAGCCGAAGAAGAAAGTCATCATCAGTCGCAAGAACGGCTATCACGGCTCCACCGTGGCCGGCGCGAGCCTGGGTGGCATGACGTACATGCACGAACAGGGCGATTTGCCGATCCCGGGCATCGTCCACATCGCCCAACCGTATTGGTTCGGTGAAGGCGGTGACATGACGCCACAAGAGTTCGGTATCTGGGCGGCCAATCAGCTGGAAGAGAAGATTCTGGAAATCGGCGTCGACAACGTCGGTGCCTTTATTGCCGAGCCGATCCAGGGCGCCGGCGGCGTGATCATTCCGCCAGACAGCTACTGGCCGCGCATCAAGGAAATCCTCGCCAAGTACGACATCCTGTTCGTGGCCGACGAGGTGATCTGCGGTTTCGGTCGTACCGGTGAGTGGTTCGGTACCGATTTCTACGACCTCAAGCCCCACATGATGACCATCGCCAAAGGTCTGACGTCCGGCTACATCCCGATGGGTGGCCTGATCGTGCATGACGATGTGGTCGAGGTGCTCAACGAAKGTGGTGATTTCAACCACGGTTTCACCTATTCCGGGCACCCGGTGGCCGCGGCGGTGGCGCTGGAAAACATCCGCATCCTGCGCGATGAGAAAATTGTCGAGCATGTGCGAGCAGAGACGGCACCTTATTTGCAGAAGCGTCTACGGGAACTGAACGATCACCCGTTGGTGGGGGAAGTGCGTGGGGTCGGTCTGTTGGGGGCTATCGAGCTGGTTCAGGACAAGGCCACTCGCAAGCGTTACGAAGGCAAGGGCGTCGGCATGATCTGCCGGCAGTTCTGCTTCGACAACGGCCTGATCATGCGCGCGGTCGGCGACACCATGATCATTGCTCCGCCACTGGTGATTACACCGGCTGAAATCGACGAGTTGGTGACCAAGGCGCGCAAGTGCCTGGACCTGACCCTGAGTGCGTTGCAGGGCTAAGTGCTAGGCTCTGAGCGAGGTGCAATGTCTGCACTTCGCTCAGTGCAAACAAAGGATGGGGCTTTCCTTGAAAGCCTGCCTTGGATCTTGCCAGACTAACGGTTGTTCGGATGCCCTGTAACAGGCTGCTGAGCACGTGGTTAAAAAGAAAAACTGGAGCATTACCCATGAAGGCATTAGGTATGAAGATAACTGGCAAGACCCTCCTCGCCATGTCCCTGATGGGCGTGATGGCGGGCGCCGTTCAGGCCGACGATAAAGTGCTGCACGTGTACAACTGGTCCGATTACATCGCACCGGACACCATCGCGAACTTCGAAAAAGAGTCCGGGATCAAGGTGGTGTACGACGTATTCGACAGCAACGAAACCCTGGAAGCCAAGTTGCTGGCAGGCAAGTCCGGTTACGACGTTGTCGTACCGTCGAACAACTTCCTCGCCAAGCAAATCAAGGCCGGTGTTTACCGGGAGCTGGACAAGTCCAAGCTGTCCAACTACGGCAACCTGAACAAATCACTGCTTAAAGCGGTTTCCGTCAGTGACCCGGACAACAAACATGCCTTCCCTTACATGTGGGGCTCGATCGGGATCGGTTACAACCCTGAGAAAGTCAAGGCAGCACTGGGCGTCGACACGATCGATTCCTGGGACACCCTGCTCAAGCCTGAAAACATTGCCAAGCTTAAGGGCTGCGGCGTGAGCTTCCTGGATTCGCCGACCGAAATGCTGCCGGTCGCCCTGCATTACCTGGGTCTGCCAACCGACAGCCAGAAGAAAGAAGACATCAAGAAAGCCGAGGAGCTGTTCCTCAAGATTCGTCCTTCGATCACCTACTTCCACTCCTCGAAGTACATCTCGGACCTGGCCAACGGCAACATCTGCGTAGCCGTCGGCTATTCGGGTGACGTCCAGCAAGCCAAGTCCCGTGCTGCCGAAGCCGGTGACAAGGTGAAAGTCAGTTACGCCATTCCAAAAGAAGGCGCTGGCAGCTTCTACGACATGGTCGCAATCCCCAAGGATGCGGAAAACGTCGAGGGGGCCTACAAGTTCATGAACTACCTGCTGCAACCGAAAGTAATGGCTGACATCACCAACGCCGTGCGTTTCCCTAACGGTAATGCTGAAGCCACCCAGTATGTGAGCAAGGACATCACTTCGGATCCGGGCATCTATCCGACTCCTGAAGTACAGGCCAAGCTGTATGCGATCGCTGATTTGCCAGCCGCAACCCAGCGTGAACTGACCCGCAGCTGGACCAAGATCAAATCCGGTAAATAAGTAATAAACCCTGTAGCAGCTGCCGAAGGCTGCGTTGAGGTCCGAAGGACCTCCGCTTTTCGACAGCACAACTGCTTCGCAGTTGAACGCAGCCTGCGGCCGCTGCTACAGGATCTTCATAAAGTTTGCTGGAACGGTTTTTCGAGGGTAAGTTGCGCGCCGGTTTTGTTGTCAGGCAGCCATGGCTGTCATGTAGCGCGGGGCAACTTGGGCCCAACTAATTTTAGAGGACCTCCACTTGCCTGTTTTTTCTTTGTTGCGCAATGCCCTGCTGGTCGGCGCCGGGCTGACGCTTGCCGTCAGTGCCCAGGCCACCGGCACGGTGCATATTTATAACTGGTCGGACTACATTGGTGAGACCACCCTGGCCGACTTCCAGAAAGACGCCGGTATCAAGCCGATTTACGACGTATTCGATTCCAACGAAACCCTGGAAGGCAAATTGCTGGCCGGGCGTACCGGTTACGACGTGGTCGTGCCGTCCAACCATTTCCTTGGCAAGCAGATCAAGGCCGGCGCTTTCCAGAAGCTCGACAAGTCTAAGCTAGGCAACTATTCCAACCTCGACCCGGTGTTGCTCAAGCGCCTGGAGCAGAACGATCCGGGTAACCAATATGCCGTGCCGTATCTGTGGGGCACCAACGGCATCGGTTACAACGTCGACAAGATCAAGGCTGTGCTGGGGCTCGACAAGATCGACTCCTGGGATGTGGTGTTCGAGCCGCAAAACATCAAGAAGCTGCACAGCTGCGGCGTCGCGTTCCTCGACTCCGCCGATGAAATGATGCCCACGGTCCTCAACTACATGGGCCTGAACGCCAATAGCACCAACCCCGAAGACTACAAAAAGGCCGAGGCTAAATTGCTGGCGGTGCGGCCTTATGTGACGTACTTCCACTCATCCAAATACATCGCGGACCTGGCCAACGGCGATATCTGCGTTGCGATCGGTTTTTCCGGCGACATGTTCCAGGCCAAGGCCCGCGCGGCTGAAGCCGGTAAAGGCATGAACATCGCCTACTCGATTCCAAAAGAGGGCGGCGCGCTCTGGTTCGATATGCTGGCGATCCCCAAGGATGCGGCCAACGTCAAGGAAGCCCACGCCTTCATCAACTATTTGCTCAAGCCTGAGGTAATCGCCAAGGTCAGCGATGCCGTGGGCTACGCCAACCCAAACCCTGGGTCGGACAAACTGATGGAACAATCCATACGCACTGACGCGTCGGTTTATCCGCCGCAAGCGGTCCTCGACAAGATGTACGTGTCCATCGAGTTACCGCCGAACATTCAACGTTTGATGACGCGCAGCTGGACCAAGGTCAAGTCGGGCAAATAGCGTCAACCTATCCAGGTTCGCCACATTGAGCGAACTGCAAATTCTGTTGGGAGTTTCGTAAATGGCAGTTGCCTCCGGCGCCTATAAGAAAGCCCTCGAGGGCGACCAATCACCTAAACAGGTGTTGGTCAAAATCGACCGGGTCACCAAAAAGTTCGACGAGACGATTGCCGTGGACGACGTGTCCCTGGAAATCAAGAAAGGCGAAATCTTCGCCTTGCTCGGCGGCTCGGGTTCGGGCAAATCCACCTTGCTGCGGATGCTGGCAGGTTTCGAACGGCCCACGGAGGGGCGCATTTTCCTCGATGGCGTAGACATCACTGACATGCCGCCGTACGAGCGGCCGATCAACATGATGTTCCAGTCCTACGCCTTGTTCCCGCACATGACCGTGGCGCAGAACATCGCTTTCGGCCTCAAGCAGGACAAGATCCCGACGGCCGAGGTCGATGCCCGCGTGGCCGAGATGCTCAAGCTGGTGCAGATGAGCGAGTACGCCAAGCGCAAACCGCATCAGCTGTCCGGTGGTCAGCGTCAGCGCGTGGCCCTGGCGCGTTCGTTGGCCAAGSGGCCGAAGCTGTTGYTGCTCGACGAACCGATGGGCGCGCTGGACAAGAAGCTGCGTTCGCARATGCARCTGGARCTGGTSGARATCATCGARCGSGTCGGCGTRACCTGCGTSATGGTGACCCACGACCAGGAAGARGCCATGACCATGGCCGAGCGCATCGCGATCATGCACCTGGGCTGGATCGCCCAGATCGGCAGCCCGRTCGACATCTAYGAARCMCCGRYCAGCCGCMTGGTCTGCGARTTCATCGGCAACGTCAACATCTTCGAAGGTGAAGTGGTGGACGACGCCGAGGGCCATGCACTGATCACCTGCAAGGATCTGGACCGCAACATTTACGTGGGTCACGGCATCAGCACCTCGGTGCAGGACAAGTCCGTTACTTACGCAATCCGTCCGGAAAAACTGCTGGTGACGGCCGAAATGCCGACCTGCGAACACAACTGGTCCAGCGGCAAGGTGCACGACATCGCCTACCTCGGCGGCCATTCGGTGTTCTACGTCGAACTGCCGAGCGGCAAGCTGGTGCAGTCCTTCGTCGCCAACGCCGAGCGCCGTGGCCAGCGCCCGACCTGGGGTGACCAGGTTTACGTGTGGTGGGAAGACGACAGCGGCGTGGTACTTCGCTCATGAACATGCGCAAACTCAAACGCCGGCTCAATCGAATACTTCCCGGTGGCCGTCAGCTGGTCATCGGGGTTCCGTTCATCTGGCTGTTCATGTTCTTCATGCTGCCGTTCTTCATCGTCCTGAAGATCAGCTTCGCTGAAGCCGACGTGGCCATTCCGCCGTACACCGAGATCTACACCTTCGTTGACCAGAAACTGCAGGTGCTACTCAACCTGGCCAACTACGCGATGCTGGGCGATGACGAGTTGTACATCGCCGCTTACCTAGGCTCGCTGAAGATGGCGCTGTTCAGCACCATCCTCTGCCTGCTGATCGGCTACCCGATGGCCTATGGCATTGCCACCGCCCGCAAAGAGCTGCAAACGGTGCTGGTGCTGCTGATCATGATGCCGACCTGGACCGCGATCCTGATCCGCGTGTATGCGTGGATGGGCATCCTCAGCAACAACGGGCTGCTCAATGGTTTTCTGATGAGCATGGGCTGGATCGACGAGCCGTTGCAGATCCTCAATACCAACCTGGCGGTTTATATCGGGGTTGTTTACTCCTATCTGCCGTTCATGATCCTRCCGCTCTACGCCAACCTGGTGAAACACGATCACAGCCTGCTGGAAGCCGCATCGGACCTCGGTTCGAGCAACTTCAACAGCTTCTGGAAGATCACCGTGCCGCTGTCGAAAAACGGCATTATCGCCGGCTGCATGCTGGTGTTCATCCCGGTGGTGGGGGAGTTCGTGATCCCGGAACTGCTCGGTGGTCCGGAAACCCTGATGATCGGTAAAGTGCTCTGGCAAGAGTTCTTCAACAACCGCGACTGGCCGGTGGCGTCTGCCCTGGCGGTGGTGATGCTGGCAATCCTGATTGTGCCGATCATCCTGTTCAACCGCAGTCAGGCCAAGGAAATGGAGGGTAAAGAATGAAGCGCTTCCGTTTCTCGAACCTGATGCTGGTGCTGGGTCTGCTGTTCATCTACGCGCCAATGCTGATCCTGGTGATCTACTCGTTCAACGCCTCGAAACTGGTAACGGTGTGGGGCGGCTGGTCGATCAAATGGTATGTGGGCCTGCTCGACAACACGCAACTGATGGGCTCAGTGGTGCGCTCGCTGGAAATCGCTTGCTACACGGCGATAGCGGCGGTGGCATTGGGGACGCTGGCGGCGTTCGTGCTGACCCGCATCACCCGCTTCAAGGGCCGCACACTGTTTGGCGGCCTGGTTACCGCACCGCTGGTGATGCCGGAAGTGATCACCGGTCTRTCGCTGTTGCTGCTGTTCGTGGCCATGGCGCAGWTGATCGGCTGGCCGCAGGARCGCGGCATCGTCACCATCTGGATCGCTCACACCACATTCTGTGCAGCSTATGTGGCGGTGGTGGTGTCGGCGCGCTTGCGTGARYTGGATTTGTCSATCGAAGAAGCSGCCATGGACCTCGGTGCRCGGCCGCTCAAGGTGTTCTTCCTGATCACCATTCCGATGATCGCGCCATCACTGGCGGCCGGCGGCATGATGTCGTTTGCCTTGTCGCTGGATGATTTGGTGTTGGCGAGCTTTGTGTCGGGGCCAGGGTCGACGACCCTGCCGATGGAAGTGTTCTCGGCGGTGCGCCTGGGCGTGAAGCCTGAGATCAATGCCGTGGCCAGCCTGATTCTGCTGGCGGTGTCGATTGTCACGTTCATGGTCTGGTATTTCAGCCGCAGGGCCGAAGCCACCCGCAAACGAGCGATTCAGGAAGCGATGGACCAGACTGCCAGCGAGTCCTGGCAACAACCGAAAAAGCAAATGCTAGAAGCGACGGTCTAGTGCCACTGTCAAGTGAGCACTGACCTGTGGCGAGCGAGCTTGCTCGCGCTTGAGTGCGCAGCACTCACAAATAGGTATGGGTTGCCAGAATTTTGGGGCCGCTACGCAGCCCAGCGGGAGCAAGCTCCCTCGCCACAGGTAAGTCCGCTAGCCACAGGTTTCGTGTTCACCGCATTTTTGTTTTATGCGATTTGAATAAAAAGAATGGAGTTGTACCGATGAAAATGTTTGGCAGGACTCTGCTGACACTGTCCTTATTGGGCGCAATCACCGCTGGCGCCCAGGCCAATGACAAGGTACTGCGCGTCTACAACTGGTCGGATTACATCGCCCCGGACACCGTCAAGAAGTTCGAAGACGAGACCGGTATCCGCGTGACCTACGATGTGTTCGACAGTAACGAAACCCTTGAGGCACGGCTGCTGGCGGGAAAATCGGGCTATGACATCGTGGTGCCGTCCAACAGTTTCCTGGCCAAGCAGATCAAGGCCGGGGTCTATCAGGAACTGGACAAATCGAAGCTGCCGAACTGGAAGAATCTCAACCCGGTGCTGCTGAAAAATGCCTCGGCCAGCGACCCGGATAACGGCCACGCCTTCCCGTACATGTGGGGTTCGATCGGCATCGGTTACAACCCGGCCAAGGTCAAGGAAGTGCTCGGCACTGATGCCCCGGTGAACTCCTGGGACTTGCTGTTCAAACCGGAAAACGCCGCCAAGCTCAAAGCCTGTGGCATCAGCTTTCTTGATTCACCGACGGAAATGCTTCCGGCTGCCCTGCACTATCTGGGCTATCCGGTGAACTCCCGGGACAAGGCGCAAATCACCGAAGCCGAGGCGCTGTTCATGAAGATCCGGCCATCGGTGGCCTACTTTCATTCGTCGAAATACATCTCCGACCTGGCCAACGGCAACATCTGCGTCGCCGTCGGTTACTCCGGCGACGTACTGCAAGCCAAGGCCCGCGCCCAGGAAGCCGGCGACAAGGTCAAGATCGAGTACAGCATCCCGAAAGAAGGCGCCGGCAGCTTTTACGACATGGTCGCCATCCCTCGGGACGCCGCCAACGTCGACAACGCCTACCTGTTCATGAACTTCCTGATGCGCCCGGACATCATCRCCGAAGTCACCAACAGCATCGGCTACAGCAATGCCAACGCGGCGGCCACGCCGTTGGTGGATGAAGCGATTCGCGACGACCCAGGGTCGTATCCGCCGCAAGCGGTGATGGCGACGTTGTATGCCATTCCTGACATGCCAATCGCCACCCAGCGGATCATGACCCGGGGCTGGACGCGGGTGAAGCTGGGCAAGTAATCCCGCCTCACTGATCGTCCCCATGCTCCGCGTGGGAACGATCATCCATTACAGCTTTCTCTTTTCCGTTCACGCAGCGCCTTACCACCGCTGCACTCCTCTCTGCAGAACGGCTTCACCTGGCTTCCTCGGTTTAGGTGAATTCAGGCGCCCTCGGGCGCCTTTTTTTGTGGGCTTATGAAGCGACCAGCGGCCACTCGGCCAACGCTATGTATCGGCCTTTATGGGACTCGAACAGGCTGAATCGATCGGCGCGCAGGTAAAACTCGGGCGGCGTCGCGGATTCGGGGACCGGCGCCCGGTAGTCGCGCATCAGGGTCAAATGCGGGCGGAATTCCCGATGGGTGTCTTCAAAACCGAACGGCAGCATGGCCTGCTCCAGCGCATACACCAGGCGCAGCAGCTCCGGTGCCGCCTGCGCGGGCGCCAGCAGCAACACCCCGGAGCGACGCCAGACGTCCAGCCGATCCAGCACCACCGTCAACGGCACGCCGGACGTGCGGATATTGGCGGCGGCCTTGCAGACACCGGCTATTTGCGCCATGCCCACCGTGCCGAGAAACAGCAGGGTCAGATGAAAGTTTTCCGCCGGCACCGGGCGCCCGACGTTGAGCCCCAGCGCGCTGCGCCATTGGGCGATGGCCCGGCGTTGTTCGGGAGCGCAGTTCAGGGCGAAAAACAGCCGTTTGAACGGCTCGCGGGTTTCATCGCTCATGTCTGGCACCTCAATGCTCGGGGACCCTTTGATTTTACAAAGGGATACCCCGCCAGCAAGCCCATTTCTGGCACCTGCCGGCATGCGCGTTATAGTTGAAGCAACCGAATCGACGGGAGGACGCCATGCGTCAGGTCATCAGCAAAGAGCCATGGTGGGCCGTACCACCGAAGCCCGGCCAGGATGAGTCCGAGCTGGAATGGGGCTGGCTGGTTCATTACAACGAAGGCGAGCCGCGCTTCGAGTTCATCAAGGAGCGGCCGTCGGACAGCGAGATTCGCAATCGCAAAAGCTGCAGGATCACCCCGACGCCGGAGTGATCCTGCCGCCTCTTCAGGCTTTGACGAGCATTTCGAAACCGCCAAAAATCGCCCGCTGGCCGTCGAACGGCATCGGATTGACGTCCGGTTGCATCCGCGGATCGCTCATCAGTTTCGCCATGCCGGCGTCACGGGTGGCCTTGTCCGGCCAGACGATCCAGGAAAACACCACGGTCTCGTCTTCCTTGAGTTTGACCGCCATGGGAAACGACGTCACTTTGCCATCAGGCACGTCGTCGCCCCAGCATTCAGCGAGGCTGAGCGCGCCGTTTTCCTTGAAAATCGCGGCGGCGGACTCCGCGTGTTTCTTGAACTTTTCGCGGTTGGCCTTGGGCACCGCTGCGACGAAGCCATCAACGTAAGCCATGATCATTCTCCTCGGGTTATGGGTTGATCTGCTGGGTAGTCGATCCAGCGTGGCTCCAATCGACAGTTCCCGCACCCAAGCCGACCGACGGTTCGACGGGCTGAGCAACAGGTTGTGCAACAGGCTGGGCCAGGGACTGGGCCAAGCCGCCTTCGATTTGCCCGGCCATGTACAGCGTTCCGGCCATGACACCGGTGGTAGGGTTTTGCACCAGCTTCAGCCACGCCTTGTCGAATGAGTCGCCCAGGCTGCTGCGGATCAGCGCCTCGCTATCGGGTCGGTCGTTGGCTTGAATAACCGCACGCACCCCCGCCACTCCCAGGGAAATCACCGCCCCGGCCAGTTTCCCCGCCGCTGCCGCCACGGCACCAGCCGCGCCTCGTGGGGCCATTTCGGCTTCCATTCGTTTACTCGCGCGCTTGGCCACTGGCGTCATGCCGGCGTCCGTCGAGGCAATGCCCTTCTCACCGCCTGCCGTGTGGATCTTGTCGATCAACGCCGCGTAGGCCGGCAACTTAGTCAGCGGTTCACTGTGCACCACCTGATACAGCGACGCGTCACGGGCGGGCGGCGGTCCCAGCGAAATCGCCGGAATTTTCTGGATACGGTCGTTGAGCTGCGCCATCGGCACGCCATGACGCTGGGAGATGACCTGAAGTTGCTGGCCGAGAGCTTGCACGTAATACGCTGTCGCCTGCCCGAGGATCTCGTCGGGATCGATCTCCACCGCTACCGGGTCCAGCACTTTGTGGTGATATTGCTCCAACAGATAGGCCGCCAGGCGTTTGGCCGAGGCATCCTGCTCACCCCCGGCACTGAGGGTGTACCAGCTGACCTTCATCGACAGCCATTCCTKGGTCCAATAGCTGCTGAACCACGGAATGAAGACTTCTTCGGTCTGTTCGTAAACCCGCGTGCGCCAATGCTCCATGGATCCGCGGGCATAGACCCTGGCCTGTTCGGTGGCCTGCTGCGAAGCCGCGACAATTTCCTGGTCAACCTGCTGCCAGGTGCTCTGGGAAACCACTACCGGCGCCACGACTACCGGGGCACGCGCAGTCGTTACGCATCCCGCCAGTACCACCAACACAGCGACGATCAGCGAACGCAGGTTCAAGATCGCAGTGTCCTACAGTCTGCGTCGAACGGAGCGTTCGACGCGTAAAAGCATGTTGATTTGAGTATAGGTCGGGGCTGGGGGCCGTCCGTCAGGAAGTGTGATAGCGCCCTCAAAAATACCTGCGCGAGCAGACCCGCAAGTCCATCGAGGAACGCCACCATCATCCACGTCGATATTCACCATCGCCGCGAATGCCTTCCGCAAAAAAACCGTCAGGTGCAGGATCAACTCATCGCCACTCAAACCCCGCATCGGAGGGGCAGACCATGTTGATCCACCTTCTGACCTGCCTGGCCCTGACGGCCATCACCCTGACCCTGTTTTCCCGCCTGGTGCTGGATATCGGTCAAACCGAGGAGCCGACATCATGATCTATTCCGTCAACCTCGCCGTGAGCTTTCCGGTGTTCGGCAGCAACTACTATTCGCAACAGGTCGTCTCTCGCAAAGCCGTCGCGCTGGTGTTCGACAAGCAATTCGAAACCTTGCTGATGCCGGCGGCCACCCACCACTTCAGTAACGAAGTGGTGGGGCTTAACGATCAGTTCCGCTTTTTGAATGATGTGCTGGTTGAGCATCTGCTGGAAATCGAGATGACTCAGCGTCCTTCACGCTCGGCGCAAGCGTTCACCTTCTGACGGGCTGGGTGCAGCCTGTCATTCTGGCCGGCGCACGGCTCTCACCTTCCCGCTGTTGCCGCCGCCACAGAAAAACCGGTCGTGGCCATCGAACTCAAGCCCCGACACGCCGACGCCAGCTGGCATCTGGACACTCTCCAGCACCTCGCCCGTGGCCGGATCGACTCGTCGCAGCTCGCTCTCGTCACCTTCCCAGGTGCCATGCCACAGATCACCCTCGACCCAGGTCACCCCGGTAACAAAGCGGTTGGATTCGAGGGTGCGCAGCACCGCTCCGGTCTGGGGATCGACCTGATGGATCTTGCGCTCGCGATACTCACCGACCCAGAGCGTGCCTTCGGCCCACGCCAGCCCCGAGTCGCCACCGCCACCGGGTGCGGGGATGGTGGAGAGCACGCGGCCGGTCTGCGGGTCGATCTTCTGGATGCGATCCTCGGCGATCTGAAACAGATGCTGGCCATCGAAGGCGGTGCCGGCATGGGCGGCGACATCGATCGATTTCAGGGTTTTGCCGCTGGCCGGGTCCAGGGCGTTGAGTTTGTCGCCGGAGGCAAACCAGACACGCTGACCGTCATGGGTGACGCCGTGCACATGGTCGATGCCCGGAAAAGGCCCGTATTCGCGGATGATTTCAGCCGTTGAATGTTTCATGTCTTGCTCCTCGTTTACTGACTGCGTTCACTGGGGTAGTGAAGAGGATGCTAATCACTGGGCAGCAACGCCGTGAGTAACAATCCCGTCGCGAATCCAGGTACCGGCGGGAGCATCCAGCGACGAGCCCGACCGTGACCGAACGACTGCACCTTGCCGGTCGCCGCCAGTGTGTCGAGGGCTCGTTGCACGGTGCGCTGACTGGCGCCGAGCACCAACGCCAGGGCCGAACTCGACCACGACTCACCGTCGGCGAGAAAAGCGAGCAGCGTCGCATGCTGTTCTTCGACAGGCCGCGCCAGCACCACGACGTCAGGCGCAACCCGTGGCACCAGTGCAAACCCTCGTGGGGTCGCGATCACGTCGGCAATCAAGTGCAGCGCCCCGCGCAGCCGCCCGAGTTCGACGCGCAACCGTGCGCGATGGGACTCATCCGCGTGCTTCATCCGAAAGGCTCGCGCAATCAACGTTTCCCTCGGCACGTCGGCCGGCCACGCTTCGCCCAGCGCCCGGGCGAGCGCGAACAACACCGGACGCCGGGCGAGCGAAACCGACGCGTCTGCGTCGCGCACCACATACCGGCAAGCGTCCACCACCAGCGTGGGGGATGCCAATAACGCTTCAATCTCATCGAGCAGCAGCGGCTGTTCCTGCCCACCGATAATCAGCCGCGCCGCTGGTGTATCGAGGATATGCCTGGCGCTTTCGACCTCGGCGGTGAGTGCCGCAATGCCCGCGTGCTGCGCAGCATGCCCGGCCCGCTCAAGTGCCGCGCGCGCCGCTTTCGTTTGCAGACGACGCATGGCGATGCCCGCCAGAACCAGTTCGTAAGCAGCCCTCGACGCGGGCAGTAATGGCGTCGGGTCGAGTTCGGCGAGACGGCCCTCGGCCTCGTCGAGATGCCCGATCAGCAGCAAGCGGCGAATCTCGAGATAGCGCGCATGGGCGGCGTTGACCCAATCGCCGTGTGCCTGAAGCGTCGTCCGTGCGGTGTCGAGCGCCTTCACCGGCCAGTTCAGGTCACGGGAGGCGAGCGCGATCTCGGCCTCGGCAACAACACACCGCGCGCGGGCCAAGGCCTCCTTCGCACCGAACGCCCGCGCGGCACTTCGCACCAGCGCCTTCGCCCGCACAAGGTCACCCAGTTGCGCCATCGCGATGCCTCGAAGCGCGAGTGCAGGCGCGTCGTTGCGCAAGGCGATGCGGTTCAGCGCGCCGAGCGGATCACCCGCCGCGAGCGCACGCGCTGCTGCGGTGATCAGCGAATCCATGTGAATTGCGCCACTTGTGACCCCCACCGTCCGATGTCCGCTGATCAGTCTATCTCACGACTGCTCAGCCGCACGCCGATCCGCCAGGGGCACCCGTGACTCAGTAATCGACCCACACCCCACCCAGGTCCRCAGAATGGACGCAGCGCTCGACCCAGCGCACGCCTTCGACACCGGCATTGATGTCTGGATAACGCAGCGTTGCCAGTTGTTCATGATCACCACGGTTGGCGGCGTCCATGGCCAAGGCGAAACGGTAATAGAGGTTGGCCCAGGCATCGAACAGCCCTTCCGGGTGCCCGGCACCGATCCGGTCATCAAGCAACGCATGGGGATGCAGATAACCCATCCCGCGCTCCAGCACCTGGGCAGGTTTACCCTGGACTTCGAATGACAGCTGGTTCGGCCGCTCATCCCACCATTCAAGGCTGGCCCTGGAGCCGATCACCCGAATTTTCTGGCCATGCATGGATCCGGCGTTCACCGCGCTCGACCACACACTGCCCATGGCCCCGCCTTCGTATTCCATCAGTGTGTAGGCGTTGTCCTCGAGTGGTGCGCGGCTTTTGACAAAGCTCTGGCGTGTGCACAACAGCCGTTTGATCTTGAGCTCGGGCAGCATGACTTCCGACAGGTACAGCGGATGAGTGCCAACGTCTCCCAGCACATAACTGGGGCCAGCGAGGCGCGGATCGACCCGCCATTTGGTCGCCTCGCTCTGCGCCTCGACCGCCTCACAGTGGAAGCCATGGGCAAACTGCATGTGCACCATGCGCACCTCACCCAACTCACCCTGGGCGATCATTTCCCGCGCCTGCTCGATCAACTGGTGCCCGGCATAGCCGTAGGTCACCCCCACCACCCGGTTTCGCGACAACGCGATTTCACGCAGGGTTTGCGCCTCCTCGAGGGTGAAGCACAGCGGCTTTTCACAGACCACATGCAGCCCCGCTTCCAGAGCGGCCTTGGTGATTTCAAAGTGAGTGCCATTGGGCGTCGCCACGGAAATGGCCTGGATACCATCCGCCCGCCCGGCTTCGCCCTCAATCAGGCTGCGATAGTCGCCGTAGCAACGCTCGGGGTCGACCCCCAGTTGCACACCGAAGTCGCGACCGCGTTGCGGGTCCAGGTCGAAGGCACCGGCCACCAGTGCAAACGACTGGTCACGCAGGGCCGCCGAACGATGGATGTAGCCGATCTGACTGTCACACCCGCCGCCCACCATCGCCCAGCGGATTGGTTGAGGAATTCGCTTGCTGCCATTGATCATCGAAAAGTCCTTCGCATGAGAGAAATCAGAAACCCGCCCGGGACAGGTAGTCACGGCTGGCAGCCACGTCGCGCAGACTGCCGTGGGCGTTACGTGGATCACGTTCTTGCTCGACCGTGATGTAACCCTGGTAACCGATCTCGGTGATCAGCTCGCGCAAGGCGCCGTAGTCGATGACACCCTGGCCGATCGGGCACATCACGCCTCTTGCGCACGCGGCGAAGAAGGTGATGTGTTCGCCCAGCACTTGATCGAACACGGCCTGATCGATGTCTTTGAAATGCAGGTAATCCACGCGGTCCGCGTACTGGCGCAGGGTCTGCACCGGGTCCATACCGGCGTAGTACAGATGGCCGGTGTCCAGACACAGGCCAGCCACTTCGTAGGGGATGTCTTCGACCAGTCGGGCCAGCTCATCGGCGAACTCGATGTAGCCCCCGGCGTGCGGATGAATCACCGTGCGCACACCGAATTCCGTCCACGCCAACTCGGCGATGGCGCGGATATGGGCCATCATGCCCCGCCAGGCATCGGGCGCCAGGCGCGGCGCGCGGTCAGAGTGGCCAGCGGCGTAGTCACGCTCCTCATGCCCCCAATCGATGACCACCAGACACGGCATGGCGAAACGTTGCCCCGGCTCCAGGGGAATTGCCRGCAACTGCTTGAGCAATGCGCAGATATTACGGGTTTGATGCAGCAGGCTGGGCAGGTTGGCGGGATCGACCAGATTGTCGAACACCGTGCCGGCCACCACGTGCAGGCCGTGTTTGACCAGCACCGAGCCCACCGCATCGGCGTCCAGTGGCAGGTAACCGTATGGCCCCAATTCGATGCCGCGATACCCCGCTTGCGCCGCTTCGCCAAGAACC
>NZ_JBFTMK010000026.1:0-17560 GCF_056396965.1 Pseudomonas sp. 05N434 | reverse complement strand
CGATATAGGTGTCGAGGGTGAACTGGCTGCTGGAGGTGATGACCCGGGCGTCGTGAATGTTCAKGTTGAGCTGGTCCATCGCCGCTACGGTCACGGCGAAGAAGTCGTGCTGGTCCGGCGCATAAATGAAGATCTGCGTACCGCCCTCGAACTCGCGCTGGGTGGTTTCCTTGATCAGCACCAGCGGGCCGCCGTCGGCCGGCTGCTGCAAGATTGCATCAGTGTGCCAGGCCACGTCGCCGGCGGTGTGACGCAGGAAGTAGTCATCGCCCAGTTGTGCCCACAACTGCTCGACGTCGTCCGGGTCGGTGCCGCCGCGTACCAGAATGTCCAGCGCTGCGCTTTGGGTCTGGCGGATCTGTTCTTCGCGATCCACCGGGTTTTCCAGGCCGCGACGCAAGGCGCGCTTGGTCTCGGTGTAGAGCTGGCGCAACAGGCTCGCGCGCCAGGAGTTCCATAGCGTCGGGTTGGTCGCGTTGATGTCGGCAACGGTCAGCACATACAGATAATCGAGGCGGGTTTCATCGCCGACAATCTGCGCGAAATCGTGGATCACATGCGGGTCGGACAAGTCCTTGCGCTGGGCGGTGGTCGACATCACCAGGTGGTTTTGCACCAGCCAGACGATCAGGCGGCTGTCCCAGATCGGCAACTGATGGCGCTGGCAAAAGGCTTCGGCGTCCACTGCGCCGATTTCCGAGTGGTCGCCATGCCGGCCCTTGCCGATGTCGTGGTACAGGCCGGCCAGGTAAATCAACTCCGGCTTGGGCAGTTTGGCCATGAGCTTGCTGGCCAGCGGGAATTTTTCCGACACCTGGGTGTACTGCAACTTACGCAGGTGCTTGATCAGGTTCAGGGTGTGCGCGTCGACCGTATAGATGTGAAACAGGTCGTGCTGCATCTGCCCGACAATAAAACCGAACTCCGGCAGATAACGCCCAAGGATCCCGTAACGGTTCATCCGCCGCAGGTTGCGGTGGACGCCGATCTTGCACTTGAACAATTCGATGAACAGGCTGGTATTGCGAATATCGTTGCGGAAGTCGTCGTCGATCAAATGACGGTTCTCGCGCAGCAGGCGGATGGTGTCGGCGCGTACGCCTTTGATCTCCGGCTGCTGGGCCATCAGCACGAAGATTTCGAGCATGGCGAACGGCGTGCGGCGGAACACATTGTTGTTGCGCGCCTCGATGTAGCCGTCGTGCAGCTGGAATCGCGAGTTGATCGGCTGGGGCGGTGCTTCGTCTTCGGGGGCCAGGATCACTTCTTCGAAGTGCTGGATGATCAAGTCGCTGAGCTGGGCAATGCTCATGACCACCCGGTAGTACTGCTGCATGAAGTTTTCGATGGCGTGCTTGGCGTCATTGCCGACGAAACCCAGCAGCCCGGCAATTGTGCGCTGGTGATCGAACAGCAGGCGGTCTTCGGCGCGGCCGGCGAGCATGTGCAGCGCATAACGCACTTTCCACAGGAATTCCTGGGACGAAGCCAGCAGGGCGTTCTCGCTCTCCACCAGGAAACCTTCGCCGGCCAGGGCCCGCAGATTGAGGGTGCCGTACTCACGACGGGCAACCCACAGAATCGTCTGGATATCCCGCAGGCCACCGGGCGAGCCCTTGACGTTGGGTTCCAGGTTGTACTCGGTGTCGTTGTACTTGTGGTGACGGGCTTTCTGTTCGGCGCGCTTGGCCAGGAAGAACTCCTTGCTGGGCCACATGTGTTCTGTGCTGGTCACGTCCAGCATGCGCTGGCGCAGGCGCTCGGGACCGGCAATGGTGCGGCTTTCCATCAGGTTGGTGATCACCGTCAGGTCGGCGCGGGCTTCCTCGGCGCATTCGTCAACCGAGCGAACGCTCTGGCCGACTTCCAGGCCGATGTCCCACAGCAACGTCAGAAAACGCTCGATTGAATCACGGAAAATTTCGTGGTCGGCGCCGCCCAGCAGGATCAGCAGGTCGATGTCAGAGTAGGGGTGCAACTCGCCACGACCGTAGCCGCCGACCGCGACCAGCGCGATGTCGGCTTCGAAGTTCCAGTTGAATTGCTCCCAGGCCTTTTGCAGGATGTTATCGACGAACCAGGCACGATCCTCGATCAGCCGGCGAATCTCCCGGCCGCTGCGAAACCGCTCGTCGAGCACTTCGCGGGCCTGACGGATCGCCTTCTTGAAAGCAGCGATAGGGCTTGCCTTCAGGGCCAGTTCAGCCTGGAACTGGCCGCGGTCGAAGAGTTCGGGATCCACCTGCGGCATCGATTGGCTTTCCTTTCTATAAGGCTGGGAACGGCGCGGGCGGGATCAGGCCGAAACGCGCGGGATGGTATCGTCGCTGCGCAGGGTGAAGATCTCGTAGCCGGTATCGGTCACCAGCAGAGTGTGTTCCCATTGCGCCGACAGCTTGCGGTCCTTGGTGATCGCGGTCCAGCCATCGCCCAGCACCTTGGTGTCGGCCTTGCCCTGGTTGATCATCGGCTCGATGGTGAAGGTCATGCCGGCTTTCAGTTCCATGCCGGTGCCGGCGCGGCCGTAGTGCAGGATCTGCGGCTCTTCGTGGAACACCTTGCCAATGCCGTGGCCGCAGAACTCGCGAACCACCGAGAAACCGTTCTTTTCCGCGTGCTTCTGGATGACTTCACCGATATCGCCCAGGCGGCAGCCGGGTTTCACCAGTTCGATGGCCTTGTACATGCATTCCTGTGTCACCTGGGACAGACGCTCGGCCCAGACCGGCACGGTGCCGACGTGGAACATGCGGCTGGTATCGCCGTGGTAGCCGTCCTTGATCACTGTGACGTCGATGTTCAGCGTGTCGCCATCCTTCAACGGCTTCTCGTTCGGGATGCCGTGGCAGACCACGTGGTTGATCGAGGTGCAGATCGACTTCGGAAAGCCCTTGTAGTTGAGCGGGGCAGGAATGGCTTTCTGCTCGTTGACGATGTAGTCGTGGCAGATGCGGTCCAGCTCTTCGGTGGTAACGCCCGGCTTGACATAATCGGCAATCATTTCCAGCACATCGGCGGCCAATTTGCCGGCGATCCGCATTTTTGCGATGTCCTCTGGGGTTTTGAGGGTGACGGTCATACAGGCTCTCTCTGCGCTCAATGGCGCCTTCTAAAACGAAATGGGCATTGCGCGAACGATCGTCGCGGCCCTGAAAAACGCAATTCTACCAGACGATCAGGGCAAATCTGAGCTTCTGTGCATCGCTTCTCTCTATAGGATGGCGCATTCTTGGGGGATTCCAAGGGCGGGATCAAAAGCATTCGCCAGGTTTTCAGAATGCGGGTTCCGTTTTTTCCGGCCTTGTGATATAAAATGCGCCGCTTTCCGGGGTACCCTGAAAAGCTTAAATCCACACACGTGTCGACACGATGACCTGGGTGCCTTCAGCTGATGCTGCTGGTTGGTCATTGGGATACGTGGAGGCCAAACCCGACTTATTAAGGAACTATCATGTCCCAAGTCAACATGCGCGATATGCTSAAGGCCGGTGTGCACTTCGGTCACCARACCCGTTACTGGAATCCGAAAATGGGTAAGTACATTTTCGGCGCGCGTAACAAGATTCACATCATCAACCTTGAAAAAACCCTGCCAATGTTCAACGAAGCTCTGACTTTCGTAGAGCGTCTGGCCCAGGGCAAAAACAAGATTCTGTTCGTCGGCACCAAGCGTTCCGCTGGCAAGATCGTTGCTGAAGAAGCAGCACGTTGCGGTTCGCCGTACGTCGATCACCGCTGGTTGKGCGGCATGCTGACCAACTTCAAAACCATCCGTGCTTCCATCAAGCGTCTGCGTGACCTTGAAGTGCAAGCTGAAGACGGTACTTTCGCCAAGCTGACCAAGAAAGAAGCGCTGATGCGCACTCGCGATCTTGAGAAGCTGGATCGTTCCCTGGGTGGTATCAAGGACATGGGCGGTCTGCCAGACGCTCTGTTCGTTATCGACGTTGATCACGAGCGCATCGCGATCACCGAAGCCAACAAGCTGGGCATCCCGGTTATCGGCGTAGTCGATACCAACAGCAGCCCGGAAGGCGTTGACTACATCATCCCAGGCAACGATGACGCAATCCGCGCTATCCAGCTGTACATGGGTTCGATGGCTGACGCTGTTATCCGTGGTCGCAACAATGTTGCTGGCGGCACTGTAGAATTCGTAGCTGAAGAAACTCAGGCTGCAGCTGAGTAATTGACGCCCTGGCGTTGACTCAGTAAGCAAAAAGGGGGCTTGGCCCCCTTTTTGCCACCTCGAAAACCATTTGTCGGCGCCCACTGCTTTATCTGTAACGTGCGGCAGCTAACAAGGGTGGTTCGGGAAGAATTGATCGCCCGTTCGATCGGGTGGAATGGTTGAAAACCTATCCAAGAGGAATTTGAAAATGGCAGAGATTACTGCAGCGTTGGTCAAAGAACTGCGCGAGCGTACCGGCGAAGRCATGATGGACTGCAAAAAGGCCTTGACCAAGGCTGGCGGCGACATCGAAAAAGCCATTGATGACATGCGCGCTTCGGGCGCCATCAAGGCTGCCAAGAAAGCCGGCAACGTTGCCGCTGAAGGCGCAATCGCTCTCAAGGAAGACGGTAAATCCGCCGTTCTGCTGGAAGTGAACTCGCAGACCGACTTCCTGGCTCTGCAGGACGACTTCAAGGCATTTGTTGCTGCCAGCATTGAAAAAGCGTTCGCTGACAAACTGACCGATGCTGCTCCGCTGATCGAAGCGCGTGAAGCTGATCGTCTGGTTCTGGTTGGCAAGGTTGGCGAAAACGTCAACATTCGTCGCCTGGCTCGCGTTGAAGGCGATGTTGTTGGTGGCTACCTGCACGGCAACAAGATTGGTGTTGCGGTTGTTCTCAAGGGCGGCGACGTTGAGCTGGCCAAAGACATCGCTATGCACGTAGCGGCTACCAACCCTGAATTCCTGCTGCCGTCGGAAGTTTCCGCTGAAGCGATCGAGCGCGAGAAAGGCGTGTTCCTGACCCTCAACGCTGACAAGATTGCCGGCAAGCCAGAAAACATCGTTGAAAACATGGTCAAAGGCCGTATCAGCAAGTTCCTGGCTGAAGCGAGCCTGGTTGAGCAGGCGTTCGTCAAGAACCCTGAAATCAAGGTCGGCGACCTGGCCAAGAAAGCCGGTGCTGAAATCGTTTCTTTCACCTACTTCAAAGTAGGCGAAGGCATCGAGAAGCCAGTAGACAACTTCGCAGAAGAAGTTGCTGCCCAGCTGGCTGCCAGCAAGCAATAAGACGGTTTTTTAACTGTCGCCCTGAAGAGGCTGCCCGCTTACGCGCGCAGCCTCTTTTCAGATGGGGTTGCCAATTTTATTTGGTTTCCTTTTGGAACTGGCTTACAAAGCCATGTTCCGATGGCGCTGAAGCAGCGCCAAGCTAGAGTGAACGCCAGCTGTAAACAGCTCGCAAAGAATTTTTAAAATACGCCGCAGGAGAGATTCGCAATGGCTCAGCAGGGCAGTGGTTATCAGGCTCGCTATAAACGCATTCTACTCAAGCTTAGCGGCGAGGCCCTGATGGGCTCGGAAGAGTTCGGGATCGATCCGAAAGTTCTGGATCGCATGGCACTGGAAGTTGGCCAACTGGTTGGCATCGGTGTTCAGGTCGGTCTGGTGATCGGCGGGGGTAACCTGTTCCGTGGCGCAGCGCTCAGCGCCGCCGGCATGGATCGGGTCACTGGCGACCACATGGGCATGCTGGCCACTGTGATGAACGCCCTGGCGATGCGCGATGCGCTGGAACGTGCCAATATCTCGGCCATCGTGATGTCGGCCATTTCCATGGTTGGCGTGACCGATCACTATGATCGCCGCAAAGCCATGCRCCACCTGAACTCCAAGGAAGTCGTGATTTTCGCGGCCGGTACTGGCAATCCGTTCTTTACAACGGACTCGGCTGCCTGCCTGCGCGCAATCGAAATCGATGCCGATGTGGTGCTCAAGGCAACGAAGGTTGATGGCGTCTACACCGCTGACCCGTTCAAAGACCCGCATGCCGAGAAGTTCGATCATCTGACCTACGATGAAGTGCTGGATCGCAAGCTGGGTGTGATGGATCTGACGGCCATTTGCCTGTGCCGCGACCACAAGATGCCGCTGCGCGTGTTTAATATGAACAAACCCGGTGCCCTGTTGAATATCGTACATGGCGGCGCTGAAGGAACCCTGATCGAGGAAGTTCAACAATGATCAACGAAATCAAGAAAGACGCTAAAGAGCGCATGCAGAAATCCGTAGAATCGCTGGCGCACAACTTCGGGCGTATCCGTACCGGACAGGCGCACCCAAGCATTCTGGAAGGCGTGATGGTTCCGTACTACGGCGCCGACACTCCGATCAAGCAAGTGGCGAACATCACCGTTAAAGACGCCCGTACCCTGCAAGTCGTTGCCTTCGAGCGCAACATGCTGGGCGCGGTCGACAAGGCTATCGGTAGCGCTGGCCTGAATCTCAACCCGACCAACCTGGGTGAGTTGCTGCTGATCTCCATGCCGGCCCTGACCGAAGAAACCCGCCGGGGCTTCACCAAGCAGGCTCGTGATGTCGCTGAGGATGCCCGTGTTGCCGTGCGCAACATCCGTCGCGATGCAAACAGCTCGCTGAAGGACCTGGTCAAGGAAAAGGAAATCAGCGAAGACGAAGAGCGTCGTGCCACTGGCGAGATCGACGATCTGACCAAGAAATTCGTGGCTGAAATCGACGCTAAGTTGGCGGAGAAAGAAAAAGACCTGATGGCCGTATAAGGGTCGAGTTTTAAATGGACAAGACCAAGCAGACTGCGCCGTCCGCGGTGCCGCGCCATGTCGCGATCATCATGGATGGTAATAATCGTTGGGCGAAAAAACGCTTTATGCCGGGTGTCGCCGGGCATAAAGCGGGTGTGGATGCTGTTCGTGCGGTCATCGAGGTGTGTGCGGAGTCCGGGGTTGAGGTATTGACCCTGTTTGCGTTCTCCAGTGAGAACTGGCAACGCCCGGCCGATGAGGTCAGTGCCTTGATGGATCTGTTCTTCAGGGCGCTGCGTCGCGAGGCCAAGCGCCTGAACGACAACAACATCAGTTTGCGCATCATCGGCGACCGTTCGCGTTTTCATCCAGAGCTTCAAGCTGCCATGCGTGAAGCCGAGGCTATGACTGCCGGCGTCAATCGCTTTATCCTGCAGATCGCCGCCAACTACGGTGGTCAGTGGGACATCGCGCAAGCTGCGCAACGTCTGGCGCGCGAAGTTCAGGCCGGGCATCTGCGCCCTGAAGACATCACTCCCGAGCTGTTGCAAACCTGTCTGGCGACCGGCGATCTGCCGTTGCCGGACTTGTGCATCCGTACCGGTGGCGAGCATCGCATCAGTAACTTCCTGCTGTGGCAACTGGCTTACGCCGAGTTGTACTTCTCCGACCTGTTCTGGCCGGACTTCAAACACGACGCCATGCGCAAGGCGCTGGCTGATTTCGCTTCTCGCCAGCGTCGCTTCGGTAAAACGAGCGAACAGGTCGAGTCTGGAGCCCGGGTTTAATGCTTAAACAACGAATCATCACGGCACTGATTCTGCTGCCGATTGCCCTGTGCGGGTTTTTCCTGCTTGAAGGGTCCGGTTTTGCACTGTTTATCGGGCTGGTGGTGACGCTGGGGGCATGGGAATGGGCGCGCCTGGCAGGTTTTGCTGGCCAGGCGATCCGTGTTGCTTTTGCAGCTGTGGTCGCGCTGATGCTGTTTGTCATGCACATCCTGCCGGGGCTCGCGCCTTGGGTGCTGGGTGCCTCGGTGCTCTGGTGGGGCGTGGCCACCTATCTGGTGCTGACTTATCCGCGGTCCAGCGAACACTGGGCCAGCGCTGCCTGCAAGCTGGCGATCGGTTTGTTGATTCTGTTGCCGGCCTGGCAAGGTCTGATCCTGATCAAGCAGGAACCCTTGGGCAACTGGCTGATCATGGCCGTGATGGTGCTGGTCTGGGGCGCCGATATCGGTGCGTACTTTTCCGGCCGAGCCTTCGGCAAGCGCAAGCTGGCACCACAGGTCAGCCCTGGCAAGAGCTGGGAGGGCGTGTACGGCGGCTTGCTGCTGAGCCTGGTGATCACGGCAATCGTCGGTTTTGCGCGGGACTGGAGTTTCGCTCAGATGCTGATGGGCCTGTTCGGTGCCGCGGTCATCGTGTTCATTTCGGTGGTGGGCGACCTCACCGAAAGTATGTTCA
This sequence comes from Pseudomonas sp. 05N434, assembly GCF_056396965.1. Classification (NCBI taxonomy): domain Bacteria; kingdom Pseudomonadati; phylum Pseudomonadota; class Gammaproteobacteria; order Pseudomonadales; family Pseudomonadaceae; genus Pseudomonas; species Pseudomonas sp. 05N434. Next base: position 9,361 of record NZ_JBFTMK010000026.1, on the reverse strand, counting down.
AGCGCCAGTCGGGGATCAAGGACAGCAGTAATCTGCTGCCGGGGCACGGCGGTGTGCTGGACCGCATCGACAGTCTGACAGCGGCGATTCCAGTGTTCGCCGTGCTTCTGTGGATGGCGGCATCGTGAGTCGCCCACAACAGATTACCGTGCTGGGGGCGACCGGCTCGATTGGTCTGAGCACTCTGGACGTCATCGCCCGTCACCCCGAACGCTATCAGGTATTCGCCTTGAGCGGTTTCACTCGTTTGAGTGAGCTGCTGGCGCTGTGCGTGCGTCATGAGCCACGTTTCGCGGTCGTGCCGGAATCTGGCGCTGCCCGAGGCTTGCAGGACGAATTGCATGCGGCTGGCCTGTCGACCCGTGTTCTGGTGGGAGAGGAGGGCTTGTGTCAGATCGCCTCGGATCCGGAAGTCGATGCGGTAATGGCGGCGATCGTCGGGGCGGCGGGTTTGCGTCCGACCCTGGCGGCGGTCGAGGCCGGCAAAAAGATTCTTTTGGCCAATAAAGAAGCGCTGGTGATGTCCGGTGCGCTGTTCATGCAGGCCGTGCGTAAAAGCGGTTCGGTACTGCTGCCTATCGACAGCGAACACAACGCGATTTTCCAGTGCATGCCGCAGGACTTCTCTCGTGGTTTGGGCGCGGTCGGTGTACGCCGGATTCTACTGACAGCCTCTGGTGGCCCGTTCCGGCAGACGCCCCTGGCCGAACTGGCGCATGTTACCCCCGAGCAAGCGTGTGCTCACCCGAATTGGTCCATGGGGCGCAAGATTTCGGTGGATTCGGCCAGCATGATGAACAAAGGGCTCGAGCTGATCGAGGCCTGCTGGCTGTTCGACGCTACGCCCTCTCAGGTCGAAGTGGTGATTCACCCGCAAAGCGTGATTCATTCGCTGGTCGACTATGTCGATGGTTCGGTGCTGGCGCAGCTGGGTAATCCGGATATGCGCACACCAATTGCCAATGCCCTGGCGTGGCCGGAGCGGATCGACTCGGGCGTTGCGCCGTTGGATCTGTTCGCCATCGCTCGCCTGGATTTCCAGGCACCCGATGAAGAGCGTTTCCCTTGCCTGCGCCTTGCGCGTCAAGCCGCCGAGGCTGGTAACAGCGCGCCGGCCATGCTCAATGCCGCGAATGAAGTGGCTGTGGCGGCCTTTCTCGACGGACGGGTTCGCTATCTGGAAATCGCGAGTATTATCGAGGAAGTATTGAACCTCGAGCCTGTGGTTGCGGTTGATGATCTCGAGGCAGTGTTTACGGCCGATGCGAAAGCACGGGTACTGGCCGGGCAATGGTTGAGTCGTCACGGCCGATAAGTGCTGCAATACGTTGGCCCATGCAGCACCGATAGGATTGCGGAGAAAGTAGATGAGCGCGCTCTATATGATTGTCGGCACCCTGGTAGCGCTGGGCGTGCTGGTCACCTTCCACGAATTCGGCCATTTCTGGGTCGCACGTCGCTGTGGGGTCAAAGTGCTGCGTTTCTCCGTGGGCTTCGGCATGCCGCTGCTGCGCTGGCACGACAGCAAAGGCACTGAATTCGTGGTTGCCGCCATCCCGCTGGGTGGCTACGTGAAAATGCTCGACGAGCGCGAAGGTGAGGTGCCGGCCGATCAGCTCGATCACGCCTTCAATCGCAAGTCCGTCCGTCAGCGCGTTGCTATCGTGGCAGCCGGTCCGATTGCCAACTTTCTATTGGCGATGGTGTTTTTCTGGGCATTGGCAATGCTGGGCAGCGAGCAGGTGCGCCCGGTTATCGGCGCGGTCGAATCCGGCAGTATCGCCTCCAGGGCAGGTTTGAGTCCGGGGCAGGAAATTATTGCCATCGATGGCGAGCCCACTTCCGGCTGGGCTGCGGTGAACCTGCAACTGGTCCGCCGCCTGGGCGAGAGCGGTTCCCTGCAAGTGCTGGTCCGCGAACAGGGCTCCACCGTGGATTCGCCTCGTGGGCTGGTGCTGGACAAGTGGCTCAAGGGGGCTAACGAGCCGGATCCTATTCACTCGCTGGGTATTCGCCCCTGGCGTCCGGCATTGCCGCCGGTGCTGGCCGAAATTGATCCGAAAGGGCCGGCGAAGGCTGCGGGTTTGAAGGCTGGAGACCGCCTGTYGACCTTTGATGGCAAGGCACTGGATGACTGGCAGCAAGTAGTCGACATCGTCCGTTTGCATCCGGATACCAAAATCATGCTGCGCGTTGAGCGCGACGGTGCTCAAATCGACGTCCCTGTGACGCTGGCCGCGCGCGGCGAGAGCAAGGCACCCACTGGCTATCTGGGCGCAGGGGTGAAAGCGGTCGATTGGCCACCAGAGATGATTCGCGAAGTCAGTTACGGTCCGGTGGCCGCGATTGGGGAGGGTGCCCGACGCACCTGGACCATGAGCGTACTGACCCTCGACTCGCTCAAGAAAATGTTGTTCGGCGAGCTCTCGGTAAAAAACTTGAGTGGACCGATAACCATTGCTAAAGTGGCGGGCGCTTCTGCCCAGTCGGGCATCGCTGATTTCCTGAATTTCCTTGCTTATCTGAGTATTAGCCTGGGTGTTCTGAATTTGCTGCCCATTCCTGTACTGGATGGGGGGCATTTGTTGTTTTATCTGATCGAGTGGGCGCGTGGTCGTCCCTTGTCGGATCGGGTGCAAGGTTGGGGGATACAGATCGGTATCAGTTTGGTGGTCGGGGTGATGTTGCTTGCTCTGGTCAATGATCTGGGTCGACTGTAACGCTTCGCTGAATTGCGAATCTGCCGCATTTTGCGGCAGTTTTTATTGCCAGTTGGAATAAGAAAGGACTTCATGAAACGTCTGCTGCTAACTGCGGTTCTCACCGTATTGATGATCGCCGAAGTTCACGCCGAGTCCTTCACTATCTCTGATATTCGCGTCAATGGCCTCCAGCGGGTCTCCGCGGGTAGTGTCTTTGGTGCCTTGCCGTTGAACGTCGGCGAGCAGGCGGATGATCGTCGCCTGGTGGAATCCACYCGTGCGYTGTTCAAAACCGGGTTCTTTCAAGATATCCAGCTGGGCCGTGAAGGCAACGTCCTGGTCATYACKGTRGTCGAGCGYCCSTCGGTCGCCAGTATCGAGATCGAAGGCAACAAGGCGATCTCCACTGAAGACCTGATGAAGGGCCTCAARCARTCCGGTCTGGCCGAAGGCGAGATCTTCCAGCGCGCSACCCTCGAAGGYGTGCGYAACGAGCTGCAGCGYCAATACGTCGCTCAGGGCCGCTACTCGGCKWCSGTCGAYRCCGAAGTGRTSCCRCARCCGCGTAACCGCGTKGSCCTGAARRTCAASATCRACGAAGGYWCYGTMGCGGCGATCCARCACATCAACGTGGTGGGCAACACTGTTTTTCCTGATGAAGACCTGATCGACCTGTTCGAACTCAAGACCAGCAACTGGCTGTCGTTCTTCAAGAACGATGACAAGTACGCTCGTGAAAAGCTCTCCGGTGACCTGGAGCGTCTGCGTTCCTATTACCTGGACCGTGGCTATATCAATATGGATATCGCTTCGACCCAGGTGTCCATCACCCCGGACAAGAAACACGTCTATATCACCGTCAACGTCAACGAAGGCGAGAAGTACACCGTTCGTGACGTGAAACTCAGCGGCGACTTGAAAGTGCCTGAAGACCAGGTCAAGTCCCTGCTACTGGTTCAGAAAGGCCAGGTGTTCTCGCGCAAGCTGATGACCACCACCTCCGAACTGATTACCCGCCGCCTGGGTAACGAGGGTTACACCTTCGCTAACGTCAACGGCGTGCCTCAGCCTCACGATGAAGACCACACGGTCGATATCACATTCGCTGTCGATCCGGGCAAGCGTGCTTACGTGAACCGCATCAACTTCCGTGGCAACACCAAGTCCGAAGACGAAGTGCTGCGCCGTGAAATGCGTCAGATGGAAGGCGGCTGGGCTTCGACCTACCTGATCGACCAATCCAAGACCCGCCTGGAACGTCTGGGCTTCTTCAAGGAAGYCAACGTCGAGACGCCGGCCGTGCCGGGTGTCGATGATCAGGTTGACGTGAACTACAGCGTTGAAGAGCAGGCTTCCGGTTCGATTACCGCCAGCGTTGGTTTCGCCCAGAGCGCCGGTCTGATCCTTGGTGGTTCGATCACTCAGAACAACTTCCTGGGTACCGGTAACAAGGTCAGCATCGGCTTGACTCGCAGTCAGTATCAAAGCCGTTATAACTTCGGTTATGTCGACCCCTACTGGACAGCTGACGGTGTGAGCCTGGGTTACAACGCTTTCTATCGTACGACCGACTACAAAGACCTCGATGTCAACGTAGCCAGCTACGCCGTAGACAGCCTGGGCGCAGGTGTCAACGTTGGTTATCCGATCAGCGAGACTTCGCGTCTGACGTTTGGTTTGTCTGCACAACAAGACAAGATCAAGACGGGTCTTTACACCGTCGACGAAATCTTCGACTTCGTTAACAAGGAAGGTGATCAGTACCTCAACTTCAAGGCATCGGCCGGTTGGTCTGAATCCACCTTGAACAAAGGGGTACTGGCGACCCGTGGTCACTCCCAGAGCTTGACTGCGGAAGCCACGACACCGGGCAGCGACTTGTCGTTCTTCAAGCTCGATTATCGCGGTCAATTGTTCCAGCCGTTGTCTGAAAACTACACCATGCGCCTCCACACCGAGCTGGGCTATGGCGATGGTTATGGTTCGACCGACGGCTTGCCGTTCTATGAAAACTATTACGCCGGTGGTTTCAACTCGGTTCGTGGCTTCAAAGACAGCACCCTGGGGCCTCGTAGTACGCCGAGCCGGGGCGTGAACCCGGGCACCGCAACCGACCCGGACCAGGATCCACTGCCGTTTGGTGGTAACGTCCTGATTCAGGGTGGTGTAGAAGTTCTATTCCCTATGCCGTTCGTGAAAGATCAGCGTTCCTTGCGCACTTCGGTATTCTGGGACGTGGGTAATGTGTTCGATTCGACTTGCAAGCAGAGCACCAACGCCGATGGTTCCAAGTCCAACACTCAGTGTAACGACGTCAGCCTGAGCAACATGGCCAGTTCGGTGGGTGTCGGTGTGACATGGGTTACCGCCCTTGGTCCGTTGAGCTTCGCCTTGGCGATGCCAGTCAAAAAACCGGACAGCAATGCCGAGACTCAAGTGTTCCAATTCTCCCTCGGCCAGACGTTCTAAGCGTCTGACCCAAGATAATGACAATGGATTTTGTAGGAGTGCATCGTGCGTAAGTTGACTCAATTGGTTCTCCTGGCGACCGTGCTGGTTGCAGGTCCGGCTTTTGCCGACATGAAAATCGCCGTTCTGAACTATCAGATGGCACTGCTGGAATCCGATGCGGCGAAGAAATACGCCGTGGATGCCGAGAAAAAATTCGGCCCGCAACTGACCAAGCTCAAGAGCCTGGAAAGCAGCGCCAAGGGTATCCAGGACCGTCTGATGGCCGGTGGCGACAAGATGCAGCAAGGCGAGCGTGAACGTCTGGAGCTCGAGTTCAAGCAAAAGGCCCGTGATTTCCAGTTCCAGTCCAAGGAGCTGAACGAAGCCAAAGCCGTTGCCGACCGTGAAATGCTGAAGCAGCTCAAGCCGAAACTGGACAGCGCTGTGGAAGAAGTCATCAAGAAAGGTGCTTATGACCTGGTCTTCGAGCGTGGCGCAGTGATTGATGTCAAGCCTCAGTACGACATCACTCGCCAGGTTATCGAGCGCATGAATCAGCTGAAGTAACCCATGACAGCGACTATAAAGCTCGGCCAGTTGGCCGAGTTCCTCGGCGCCACCTTACGTGGCGACCCGGAGAAAGAAATTACTGGGCTGGCCACTTTGCAAGAGGCTGGCCCAGCTCAGTTGAGCTTTCTGGCAAATCCTCAATACCGTAAATACCTGGCTGACAGTCAGGCCGCAGCCGTGCTGCTGAAGGCCGCTGACGCTGAAGGTTTTGTCGGTGATGCGCTGGTGGTGGCTGATCCATATCTGTCTTATGCGCGCATTTCCCACCTGTTCGATCCCAAGCCCAAGGCGCCGGCCGGTATTCATCCGACAGCGGTAGTGGCAGCGGATGCGGTGGTCGATCCGGCGGCGAGCATCGGTGCCTTTGCGGTCATCGAAAGTGCAGCGCGCATTGGCGCCGGTGTGACCGTTGGTGCGCATTGCTTCATCGGTGCACGCTGCGAAATTGGCGAGGGCGGCTGGTTGGCCCCGCGCGTCACGCTGTATCACGACGTGCGCATCGGCAAACGGGTGGTGATTCAATCCGGTGCCGTGCTCGGTGGTGAAGGCTTCGGTTTTGCCAACGAGAAAGGTATCTGGCAGAAAATTGCCCAGATCGGCGGCGTCTCGATCGGAGACGACGTGGAAATAGGCGTAAATACCGCTATCGATCGTGGCGCGCTGGCCGATACCGTCATTGGTAATGGTGTGAAGCTCGACAATCAGATTCAGATTGCCCACAACGTCCAGGTCGGTGACCACACGGCCATGGCCGCGTGCGTGGGAATTTCCGGCAGCACCAAAATCGGCAAGCATTGCATGCTCGCCGGTGGCGTAGGGCTGGTGGGGCATATCGACATTTGCGACAACGTTTTCCTGACCGGGATGACCATGGTGACCCACTCGATTACCGAGCCGGGCTCCTATTCTTCCGGTACGGCGATGCAACCGGCAGCCGAATGGCGCAAAAGCGCGGCACGTATCCGTCAGCTCGATGACATCGCGCGACGTCTGCGACAGCTGGAAAAGCGTGTAGGGGACGTGACCCCTGACGGTAATGCTTCATCAGATGGCTGATACCATTTCCATATCAAGTGTGCACAGCCGCTAGACTGCCTCCCTTGATTTGCTAGAGGAGTGCGCGTCAGTCGCGCGCTCCCAATCTTTACATAGGCTTCCCCCCGAAATGATGGACATCAACGAGATTCGCGAATACCTGCCTCACCGTTACCCGTTCCTGCTGGTGGACCGGGTCGTGGATCTGGATGTGGAAGGCAAGCGCATTCGCGCCTACAAGAATGTCAGCATCAACGAGCCGTTCTTCAATGGTCACTTCCCTGCGCATCCAATCATGCCGGGTGTACTGATCATCGAAGCGATGGCTCAGGCTGCCGGGATCCTTGGTTTCAAAATGCTCGACGTGAAACCGGCCGATGGCACGCTTTACTACTTCGTCGGCTCCGACAAACTGCGCTTCCGTCAGCCGGTGCTGCCGGGCGATCAATTGATCCTTGAAGCCAAGTTCATCAGCTGCAAGCGTCAGATCTGGAAGTTCGAATGCCAGGCTTCGGTCGATGGCAAGCCAGTCTGCTCCGCTGAAATCATCTGTGCGGAACGCAAACTATGAGTTTGATTGACCCTCGCGCAATCATCGATCCGACGGCCATCCTGGCCGACGACGTCGAAGTCGGCCCTTGGTCGATTGTCGGCGCAGGTGTGGAAATCGGCGAGGGGACAGTGATCGGGCCGCATGTGATTCTCAAGGGCCCGACCCGAATCGGTAAGCACAACCGCATCTACCAGTTTTCTTCGGTAGGTGAGGACACGCCCGATCTGAAATACAAGGGCGAGGAAACCCGTCTGGTCATCGGTGACCACAACGTCATCCGTGAAGGCGTGACGATTCACCGCGGGACCATTCAGGACCGTTCGGAAACGACCCTGGGCGATCACAACCTGATCATGGCCTATGCCCACATCGGTCACGACAGCGTTATCGGCAATCATTGCATCCTGGTCAACAACACCGCGTTGGCAGGGCATGTGCACGTTGAAGACTGGGCGATCCTGTCCGGCTTCACCCTGGTTCACCAGTATTGCCACATTGGCGCCCACAGCTTTTCCGGCATGGGCACTGCCATTGGCAAAGACGTTCCTGCGTACGTCACGGTATTCGGCAACCCCGCTGAAGCTCGCAGCATGAACTTCGAAGGCATGCGCCGTCGCGGCTTCAGCGAAGAGGCGATCCACGCGCTGCGTCGTGCCTACAAGGTGGTTTACCGCCAAGGCCTGACAGTCGAGCAAGCGCTCGCCGAGCTGGCCGAACCCTCGCTGCAGTTCCCGGAAGTCGCGGTGTTTCGTGATTCCATCCAGTCTTCGACCCGCGGCATCACCCGCTAATCATGGCCAATCTGCGTATTGCGCTGGTGGCGGGTGAGGCTTCCGGTGACATTCTGGGTGCGGGTCTCATGCGTGCGCTCAAGGCACAGCATCCGGCGGTCGAGTTCATTGGTGTCGGCGGTCCGCTGATGCAGGCCGAAGGCCTGACCTCGTATTTCCCGATGGAACGCCTTTCTGTCATGGGGCTGGTGGAAGTGCTGGGCCGTTTGCGCGAGCTGTTGGCCCGTCGCAAGAAACTGGTTGCGGACCTGATCGCCGCGAAGCCGGACGTGTTCATCGGTATCGATGCCCCGGACTTCAACCTCAATATCGAACTCAAGCTGCGTCAGGCCGGGATCAAGACCGTGCATTACGTCAGCCCGTCGGTCTGGGCATGGCGACAGAAGCGGGTGCTGAAGATTCGCGAAGGTTGCGACCTGATGCTGACGCTGTTCCCGTTCGAAGCTAAATTTTATGAAGAGAAGGGCGTGCCGGTACGGTTTGTCGGGCATTCCCTGGCCGATGCGATCCCGCTTGAGGCCGATCGCACCGCCGCGCGGGCCGAACTCGGTTTGCCGGAAGGGCCGTTGGTTGCCCTGATGCCGGGTAGTCGTGGCGGTGAAGTCGGGCGCCTCGGTGCGTTGTTCCTCGACACCGCCCAGCGCCTGCGGGCCATGCGTCCGGGCGTGCGATTCGTCATGCCGTGCGCCAGTCCGGAGCGCCGGGCCCAGTTGGAAGAGTTGCTGGCTGGTCGCGATCTGCCGCTGACCTTGCTCGACGGCAAATCCCATCTGGCGCTGGCGGCGTGCGACGCGGTGTTGATCGCTTCGGGCACCGCGACCCTGGAAGCATTGCTGTACAAGCGGCCGATGGTGGTCGCTTATCGCCTGGCACCGCTGACGTTCTGGATTCTCAAACGGATGGTGAAGAGTCCCTACGTCTCGTTGCCGAATTTGCTGGCCCAGCGCCTGCTGGTGCCAGAGTTGTTGCAGGACGATGCGACAGTCGAAGCCCTGGCCCAGACTCTGTCGCCGCTGATCGAAGGTGGCGAGGAGCAGACCCGAGGCTTTGACGAAATCCACCGAACCCTGCGACTGGACGCCTCCAATCAGGCAGCGGACGCGGTACTGAACCTGATTGGCAGAGCATAATGAGCAAAGCAAGCAAGCAGCTGGGCCTGGATTTTATGCTGGTCGATGAAGTTGAAGATCTGGTGGCAGGTGTCGATGAAGTCGGTCGCGGCCCGCTGTGCGGTGCCGTGGTGACCGCCGCGGTGATCC
>NZ_JBFTMK010000025.1:0-19822 GCF_056396965.1 Pseudomonas sp. 05N434 | reverse complement strand
CTGTTGCCGCTAGCGCATTTGATTGTGCTGGGTGGGCAGGGGCGCGAGGGCAGCGACAGTGGCTATTGGCAAGTGCTCAGTAGTGCGCAATACCTTGGCAGCCTGGTGCAGACCTGTCTCCTTGCGGCGTTGGTGACACTGGCGGCGTTGTTGGTCGGTGGCATCAGCGGGGTGTTTCTCGCTCGCCAGCAGTTCTTCGGTCGCTCGGCGTTAGTTGCGCTGCTGACGTTTCCGCTGGCGTTTCCCGGGGTGGTGGTCGGCTTTCTGGTGATTCTGCTGGCCGGTCGACAAGGCCTGTTCGCCTCGCTCGGTCTGGGGCTGGCGGGTGAGCGCTGGATTTTCGCTTACTCGCTGATGGGGCTGTTCATCGGTTATCTGTACTTCTCGATTCCGCGGGTGATTCTCACGGTGATGGCCGCGTGTGAAAGCCTGGATCGCAGCCTGGAAGAAGCCGCGCACTCACTCGGCGCCGGACATTGGCGGGTGGTGTGCGACGTGATCGTGCCGGGGTTGGCCCCCGCGCTGGTATCCTGCGGCGCCATTTGTTTCGCGACGTCGATGGGCGCTTTCGGCACTGCGTTCACCTTGGGCACGCGGCTGAACGTGACCCCCGTGGCCATCTATAACGTGTTCACCAACTACGCCAATTTCACCGTGGCCGCTGCGCTGTCGGTCATCCTCGGAGCAGTCACCTGGGCGGTGCTGTTGCTGGCACGGCGCGTGGCCAAACAGTCGGGGACGGTTTTGTGAAACGAACAACGCTGTTTATCGCACAGCTGGTTTTTACCCTGCTGGTCTGTGCCTTCATGTTGGTGCCGGTGCTGATGTCATTGCTGGCGGGGCTGACGCGCAATTACTTCGTCGGGGTGTCCAGTGGCCTGACGTTCGACTGGTTGATTCAGGTCTGGCAAAGCTACTCGCCGACGGTCTGGTTATCACTGCGGTTGGCGGTTGCCTGTGCCGTGAGTGTTTGCGTGATCGGCGTGCCGGCGGCTTATGCCCTGGTGCGGATGAACAACCGCTTCAGCCGTGCATTTGAAGAGCTGATGGTGTTGCCCGTGGCCATGCCGGGCTTGGCCAGTGCCTTGGCGTTGCTGCTGACCTACGGGCAATTCGGCGAGTTTCGCAGCAATTGGCTGTTTATCCTGGTGGGTCATGTGCTGTTTACCTTGCCATTTCTGGTGCGCCCAGTAATGGCGGTGATGCAGCGCCAGCAATTGCCGACGCTCGAAGAGGCGGCGGCGAGCCTCGGTGCCGGGCCGATCAAGCGTTTCTTCAGTGTGGTGRTGCCCAATTGTCGGGCCGGGATACTGGCCGGAGTGTTGATGGTCGTCACCCTGTCGCTGGGTGAGTTCAACCTGACCTGGATGCTCCACACACCGATGACCAAGACCTTGCCGGTGGGCCTGGCCGACAGCTATGCCTCGGCGCGGCTGGAAGTGGCCAGCGCCTACACCCTCATATTTCTGTTGATGATCGTGCCGCTGCTGATTGCGTTGCAAGCCATCAGCGCCCGTCTTTCTCGTGGAGAGCGTCGATGACTGGAACCACTATTCGCCTGCAGGGTTGCCGCAAGGCGTTCTCTGACGGCACCGTTGCTGTAGATGATTTGAACCTGACTATCGAGGCCGGGGAAACCTTGGCGATCCTTGGCCCGTCCGGTTGCGGTAAAACCACCACGTTGCGCATGATCGCCGGCCTTGAACGCCCGGATGTCGGGCAGATTTTCTTTGCCGACAGTGACGTCACACGCCTGCCGATCGAGCGCCGCGACGTGGGCATGGTGTTTCAGAATTACGCGTTGTTTCCGAACCTGGACGTGGCCGGCAATATTGTTTACGGCCTGAAGATAAGAGGCCTGTCGCCCGCCGAACGCAACAAGCGTTGCGCCGAGTTGCTGGAACTGGTCGGCCTGCAGGATCACGGCAAACGCCGCATTCACGAGTTGTCCGGCGGCCAGCGTCAGCGGGTGGCACTCGCCCGTGCGTTGGCCCCCCGGCCTCGGGTGTTGCTGCTTGATGAGCCGTTGGCAGCGCTGGATGCGCAGTTGCGCGAACGGCTGCGCAGCGAGCTGGATCAACTGCTGCGCAGCTTGCGCATTACCTCGGTGTTTGTGACGCACGACCAGGGCGAGGCCATGGCGCTGGGGGACCGGATCCTGGTCATGGAGCGCGGACGCATCGCACAACTGGCCACGCCACGAGACATCTATCAGCAACCCGCCAACGCGTTTGTCGCCAGTTTCGTCGGCAACCTCAATGCGTTCCCGGTGATCGAACCGACCGCCCATGGCTTGAAGGTCAGCGGTGGCGAGTTGCCCTGGAAGGGGATCCCTGTGCCGACGACGGTGTACTGCCGTCCTGAGCATTTGCGGGTGATGGACGGTGCCGGGCATGTGCGCGGTCGTCTGGTCGGGCAGTTTTTCCAGGGGGCGCAAAGTMGCCTGTTGGTGGACGTCGGGGCCGGGCAGCCATTGCTGGTCGACAGCGCTGACGGCGTCATTCATGCCACTGGCGCGCTGATTGCCCTGGCCATCGAGCCACACGTGTTGTTCACCCTGCATTCGTGATGTTTTTTGTTTAAGAGCACTTATTTTGAACAGTCCGTTTCTTATTGCGCAGATCAGCGATTTGCACCTTAAAGCCGATCAAAAGCTGACCTATGGCGTGGTCGATTGTCTGGGCGCGTTGCGGCGCGCGGTGGATCATTTGAATGCCAGCCAACCGCGCCCTGACATCGTGGTCATCAGCGGCGACCTGGTGGATTTCGGCCGTGCCGATGAATACGCGGTGCTCAAGCGCGAACTGGCGCGATTGCACATGCCTGTCTATCTGGTTCCCGGCAATCACGATCATCGCGAGCAGCTACTGGCGGGATTTACCCATCACACTTATTTGCCGACTAACGCCAACGCGCCGCTCGACTGGGTGGTCGAGGAGCATCCGGTACGCCTGATCGGCTTGGACTCGACCCGGCCGGGCGCCCATGGCGGTCAATTGCTGGACAGCCAGTTGCGCTGGCTCGATGAGCAATTGTCCCGTCGCCCCCATGTACCGACGCTGTTGATTCTCCATCATCCGCCCTTTATCACGGGCATCGGCCACATGGACCACGAGCCGTTTATCAATACCGCTGCTTTGGAAGCGCTCGTCGCTCGCCATCCGCAGGTAGAGCGCTTGCTTTGTGGGCATCTGCATCGGCCCATGCAGCGTCGCTTCGGCGGCTCGTTGAGTTGTGTGTGCCCCGGCACTTCCCACCAGATCGTGCTGGATCTGGAGGCATCCGCGCCCGCACATTTCAATCTGGAGCCGGCGGGGTACCTGGTACATCGCTGGCATCCGCAACAAGGTCTGGTGACCCACAACGCCGTGTTCGGTGAATACGCCGGGCCTTATCCGTTTTATGACGATCATGGATTGATCGACTGATAACGCCAGGACGATGACGATGCTGTGCTTATTTAGCTTGGGGAGGTTTTAACGACGGCCACTTAGTACGGTTACATGACGTTTATCTCAATGATGACTTAATGCGCGGGCTTATCCATTGGTGGGCCCGTTGCTTCCTGCTGTCTTTTTACTGCGCACAGAACATGGTTTCTGCGCTGGAGTTCGCCCTGATGAAAGCCTCGTTTCAAGTATTAAGTTTTTTAACCGGCGGTTTGGGCATGGCCCTGAGTCCCTTGGCGTCTGCTGATTTTATTAATGACAGCAAAGCCAACTTGAACTTGCGTAACTTCTATTTCAATAACGATAACCGCGACGGTGCCGCCGCGCCGTCGAAAACTGAAGAATGGGGCCAAGGCTTCATGCTCAACTATCAGTCGGGGTTCACCGACGGTACGGTGGGTTTCGGTCTGGATGCGATCGGTTTGCTTGGGATCAAGCTCGACAGCGGTGAAGGACGGCATGTCGGCAGTTCAATGATTCCCAGTGATGGCGATAAGGCCGCGGATCAATGGGCGCGTGCAGGCGCGACAGCAAAGATGCGGTTCTCCAAGACCGAGTTGCGCTACGGCACCTTGCAGCCAAAGTTGCCGATTCTGGTGGCGAACGATGGTCGACTGCTGCCGCAAACCTTTGAAGGCGGTCAGGTCACCAGCAACGAACTCGATAATCTGACCTTTACCGCCGGCCAACTTGAGCATGCCACTGGCCGCGGTTCCAGCGACAGTGCCGGCCTGGCGGTAGCGGGTGCCAACCAGGAAAGCAACAAGTTCACCTTCGCCGGCGCTGATTACAAACTGACTAAAGACCTGACTGCCCAGTATTACTACGCCAACCTTGAAGACTATTACCAACAGCACTTCGCCGGTGTATTGCATGTACTGCCGTTGGGTGAGTACGGCTCGCTGAAAACCGACTTGCGATATTTCAAGACCACTTCCGATGGCAAGAACAGCAGTGCCGCCGGGCGTGCCAGTGGTTACAAGTTAGGTGGTTATACCAAAGGCGGGACGGGTGAAATCGACAACGATACCTGGAGTGCGGCATTCATTTACTCGTTAGGCGGCCATGCCATTACAGCGGGTTATCAAAGCGTTTCCGATGACAGCAACTTTGCTCAACTCAATCAAGGCGGGCTGGTCGACAAAGGCGAGGGCGGCGCCAGTCTTTATCTGTACACCGACCGCACCATTCAAACCTTCATCCAGGCCGGCGAACGGACCGCATTCGCGCAATATGCCTACGACTTCGCGGCCGTGGGAGTTCCGGGTCTGAAGGCGTCGGTCATGTATCTCAAGGGCAACAACATCCAGACGACAAGCGGCCAGGACGCGAGCGAATGGGAGCGAGATATCTCCCTGGATTATGTGATTCAAAGTGGCGCGTTGAAGAACGTCGGTTTCGGCTGGCGCAACGCAATGTCACGCAGCGATATCGCCCGCAATCAGGATCAGAATCGCCTGATCGTGAGCTATTCCATTCCCCTGATGTAAGCCCGCCTTCAAGCCCATCGGCGAACAGGTTCACGATCATGTGGGTGAACCTGTTCCTGCCGACGATTGACCACTCTATCCCCCCGCCGCCGATCAGCTAAATACAAAGCATCCTAACTATTGCGTTGACATTGGCTGCCTAAGCAGTAATATCTCGACATACATTCACTGCCTAGGCAGCTAATTGGTGGTCCGATGAAACATTTCTCCTCATACGATTTCCATAATTGCCATCTCGGCCTCTTGCTCGGACGCGCCGCGCTGCTCAAGGACCGGATCATCGACACTCACATGGAACCCCACGGCATCACCGCCGCGCAGTTCAAAGTGTTGATCATCATGGCCCAGTTCGGCGTCGATACCCCGGCCGAGCTGTGCCGCCACCTGTCGCTGGACAGTGGTTCGATGACCCGCATGCTCGATCGTCTGGAACAGAAAGGTTTCCTCGCCCGCCAACGCTCCGAAGCAGACCGCCGTCAGGTGCAACTGGTGCTGACCGAACAAGGTCAACAGTTGACTGACCGTCTGCCGGAAATCGGCGCCGATGCCATGAATGAACTGGCCGGGGCCATCACCCCGGAAGAACTGAAAGCCCTGGAACACATCCTGAAGAAAATCCTGGTAGCGGCGGGTGACTCGATCACCTTGCTGCGGGTAGGTGGCAATGAACAGTAAACGCCTGCGTACCGGACTGAGCCTGGTGCTGTTGGCCATGAGCGTCGCCGGTTGCGCCAGTTACAGTGGCCTGAGCACCGAAGGCGTCAGCCTCGATGCGAAGAACCTCAAGGCCGGGCAGTCGCTCAATGGCGTGACCCTGACACCCGCCGCATGGCCGAAAAGCGACTGGTGGAAAAGCCTCGGCGACCCGCAGCTCGACGGCCTGATCCGCGAAGCCCTGCACGACAGCCCCGACATGCAAATCGCCGACGCCCGCGCTCACCAGGCCAGTGCTGCCGCCTACGCCGCCGATGCTGCACGGATGCCCACCCTCGATGCCAACGCCGGTGTCAGCCGTTCGCGTCTGGCCCGCGACAAAGACCCGAGCGGGCAGGGTGGCACTTACTCCACCGTGCGTAATCTCGGCGCCAGCTTCAATTACACCTTCGACCTCTGGGGCGGCCAGCGCGATGCCTGGGAAGCCGCGTTGGGCCAGGCCCGCGCCGCCGAAGTCGATCAGCAGGCCGCGCAACTGACCTTGTCCGCCGACGTCGCCCGTGCCTACAGCGATCTGGGGCAGGCGCACATCATCCATGACCTGGCCAGCGAAGACCTCAAGCGCACCAAACAAATGCTCGACCTCAGCCAGCGTCGCCTGAGCTCGGGGATCGACAGTCAGTACCAGTTCCAGCAAACCGAAAGCCTTGAAGCCAGCGCCGAAGCCAGCCTGATCGACGCCGAGAAACGCCTGCAAAGCGCGAAAATCGCCTTGGCGGTGCTGCTGGGCAAAGGCCCGGATCGCGGCAACGAAATCGCCCGGCCGAAAGTCCTTCAGGCCAGCGCCGTTGCATTGCCGTCGGTATTGCCGGCCGAACTGCTCGGTCGTCGTCCCGACCTCGTGGCCGCGCGCTGGCGGGTCGAGGCCGCGAGCAAGAACATCGCCGCTGGCAAAATACAGTTCTATCCCAACTTGAACTTGAGCGCGGCGGCGGGTGCCGAATCTTTACTGGGCGATGCGATGTTTGGATCGGCGAGCCGTTTCTTCAACATCGCTCCAACGATCTCGGTGCCGATTTTCGACGGCGGCCGCCTGCGTGCCGACCTCGATTCCCGCGACGCCGATTACGACCTCGCGGTGGCGCAGTACAACAAAAGCCTGGTGAAAGCCTTGGGCGATGTCAGCGACACCATCAACCAGTTGCACGATATCGGCCGGCAAATCGGTGCCCAGCAACACGCCACCGACATCGCCCGGGATTCTTACAACACCGTGGTCCAGCGCTACGGTTCCGGCATCGGCAACTACCTCGACGTGCTCAGCATCGAGCAGCAGTTGCTCCAGGCCCAGCGTCAGCTGGCCAACCTGAATGCCGAGCAGATCGACCTGTCGATTCAACTGATGCAAGCGYTGGGTGGCGGATTTCAGGGCGAAACCCTGACCGCCGCCAACGCAACCCCAGCCACGCAGCACAACTAATTCAAGGTACTTGTCATGGCCACTGCCGATACAACTCCAACCCCAACGCCTGACAACGGTCAAGACACGAGCAACCCGCGCAAGCGCAAGGTGATGCTGTTTGTCCTGACCATCATGGTGATCCTCTCCGGAGCCGGCGTCTGGGGTTATCACCAATTCTTCGGCCGCTGGAGCGAAAGCACCGACGACGCCTATGTGAACGGCAACGTGGTGGAAATCACGCCGCTGGTCACCGGCACCGTGGTCAGCATCGGCGCCGACGATGGCGATTTGGTCCATGAAGGCCAGGTGCTGATCAACTTCGATCCGAACGACGCCGAAGTCGGTCTGCAAAGCGCCCAGGCCAACCTGGCCCGCACTGTGCGCCAGGTGCGCGGTTTGTACAGTAACGTCGACGGCATGAAAGCCCAGGTCAATGCGCAGCAGGCCGAAGTGCAAAAGGCTCAGGAGAACTTCAATCGGCGGAAAAACCTCGCTGCCGGCGGGGCGATTTCCCAGGAAGAGCTGTCCCACGCCCGTGATGACCTGACCTCGGCGCAGAACGCCCTGGCCAACGCCCAACAACAGCTCAAGACCACCAGCGCGCTGGTCGATGACACAGTGGTGTCGTCGCACCCGGACGTGATGGCCGCCGCTGCGCAAGTGCGTCAGGCGTACCTGAACAATGCCCGCAGCACCTTGATCGCGCCGGTCACCGGTTATGTCGCCAAACGTACCGTGCAACTCGGTCAGCGTGTCCAGCCGGGCACCGCGCTGATGGCGGTGATTCCGCTGGATCAGCTGTGGATCGACGCGAATTTCAAGGAAACCCAACTGCGTGACATGCGCATCGGTCAGCCGGTGGACATTGAAGCCGATCTCTACGGTAGCAACGTCAAATACAGCGGCACCATCGACAGCCTCGGTGCCGGGACCGGCAGTGCGTTTGCCTTGCTGCCGGCGCAGAACGCCACCGGTAACTGGATCAAGATCGTGCAGCGGGTGCCGGTGCGGATTCACATCAATGCCGAAGAACTGGCCAAGCACCCGTTGCGGGTCGGCCTGTCGACTCAGGTCGAGGTGAACCTGCGTGACCAGAGCGGTCCGGTGTTGGCGCAACAGCCACCGCAAAAGGCTTCGTTCAGTACCAATGTGTATGACCGTCAGTTGGTCGAGGCCGACGCGATGATCACCCAATTGATCCACGATAACAGCGCCGCGGTCAGCAAAACCGCGCACCGCTGATTCGCCATCACACCGACCCTGTGGGAGTGAGCTCCCTCTCCACACTCACTCCCACAAGGTCAGCTGCGTCAGTAACAGGCGCTGTGCCAATCCCGCTCCAAAAAATTCAGCTCCAAAGGATTCGCGATGAGCCATAACGCCTCTTTCTCGCCGCCCAGCCTGGTGCTCAGCACCATCGGCCTGTCGCTGGCGACGTTCATGCAAGTGCTCGACACCACCATCGCCAACGTGGCTTTGCCGACGATTTCCGGCAACCTGGGCGTGAGTTCGGAGCAGGGCACCTGGGTGATCACCTCGTTTGCCGTGAGCAACGCCATCGCGCTGCCGCTGACGGGTTGGCTCAGCCGGCGCTTTGGTGAGGTGAAACTGTTTCTCTGGGCGACGATGCTGTTCGTGCTGGCGTCGTTTCTGTGCGGTATCTCGACTTCGATGCCGGAGCTGATCGGCTTTCGGGTACTGCAAGGCCTGGTGGCCGGGCCGTTGTACCCCATGACCCAGACGCTGTTGATCGCGGTCTATCCGCCCGCGAGGCGCGGCATGGCCCTGGCGTTGCTGGCGATGGTCACGGTGGTGGCGCCGATTGCAGGTCCCATCCTCGGTGGCTGGATCACCGACAGCTACAGCTGGCCGTGGATCTTCTTCATCAACGTGCCGATCGGGGTTTTCGCCGTGATGGTGGTGCGCCAGCAACTCAAGGCGCGCCCGGTGGAGACCAGTTACCAGCCGATGGATTACGTGGGTCTGATCACCTTGATCATTGGCGTTGGCGCGTTGCAGGTGATTCTCGACAAGGGCAATGACCTGGACTGGTTCGAGTCGAACTTCATCATCATCGGCGCGGCTATTTCGGTGATTGCGCTGGCAGTGTTCGTGATCTGGGAAATGACCGACAAACACCCGGTGGTCAACCTGCGGCTGTTCGCCTACCGCAACTTCCGCATCGGCACCATCGTGCTGGTGGGCGGATACGCCGGGTTCTTCGGCATCAACCTGATCCTGCCGCAATGGCTGCAAACCCAGATGGGCTACACCGCCACCTGGGCTGGCCTGGCGGTGGCACCGATCGGCATTCTGCCGGTGGTGTTGTCGCCGTTTGTCGGTAGGTACGCGCACAAATTCGACCTGCGATTGCTGGCCGGTGGCGCGTTCCTGTGCATCGGTTTGAGTTGTTTCATGCGCGCCGGGTTTACCAACGAAGTGGACTTCCAGCACATCGCCCTGGTGCAGCTGTTCATGGGCATTGGCGTGGCGCTGTTCTTCATGCCGACCTTGAGCATTTTGATGTCGGACCTGCCGCCGAGCCAGATTGCCGACGGCGCGGGGCTGGCGACCTTCCTGCGTACCCTGGGCGGTAGTTTTGCGGCGTCGTTGACCACCTGGATCTGGATTCGCCGGGCCGATCAGCACCATGCGTATCTGAGTGAAAGCATCACCACCTATGAGCCGGCAACCCGGGAGGCGTTGAACACGCTGGGCGGGGCGGGCAACCCGGCCTACGCGCAACTAGATCATGTACTGACCAGCCAGGCGTACATGCTCTCCACCGTGGATTACTTCACGTTGCTGGGGTGGGCGTTCATGGGCTTGATTCTGCTGGTATGGCTGGCGAAACCGCCGTTTGCGGCGAAGGCGGGGCCGGCTGCTTCCGGCCACTGAGTGACCTCTTGTAGGAGCGAGGCTTGCCCGCGAAGGCGGCGTGTCAGTCTACGTAAATATTGATTGACACGCCGCGTTCGCGGGCAAGCCTCGCTCCTACAGGAGGATTGGGTTACCAAAATCAAACGGCGCCAACGCAAACCCTTGCTCATCCACCTGCAACGCCCAGCCTTGACGGTCCCAATCCCCCAGCACAATGCGCTTGGCCGCCTGCTCGCCAATCTGCAACTTGTGGATGGCGGGGCGATGGGTGTGGCCGTGGATCAAGGTTTTCACACCATAGGCCTGCATGACCCGCGGCACTTCTTCCGGCGTGACATCGACAATGTCATTGGCCTTCATCCGCGTTTGCGCACGGCTTTCACTGCGCAGCTTGCGCGCCAGTTTATGCCGGGTGCCCAAAGGCAGATGGCGCAGGATGAACAGGGTGATCGGGTTACGCAGGTAGCGCCGCAGCTTCATATAACCTACGTCGCGGGTGCAGAGGCTGTCGCCGTGCATCAACAGCACCGGCTCGCCGTAAAACTGCACGACACTCGGATCTTTGAGCAAGGTACAGCCGGCCGCTTTGCAGAAGGCCTTGCCGAGCATGAAGTCGCGATTGCCGTGCATCAGGAAAATGGCCGTGCCGCTGTCGCTCAAATTACGCAGGGCCTGGCAGATGGAACGCTGGAAGGCTGTCATGGCATCGTCGCCAATCCACGCCTCGAAAAAGTCGCCCAGAATGTACAACGCACTCGCCGAGCGGGCGCGTCCAGCGAGCAAATCCAGAAACGCCCGGGTAATGTCCGGGCGCTCCTCTTCCAGATGCAAGTCTGAAATCAGCAGTATCACTCAATGATCTCGGCTTTCTCGATGATCACGTCGTCTGCAGGTACGTCCTGGTGACCGGCCTTGGAGGTGGTGGCCACGCCTTTGATCTTGTCGACGACGTCGGTGCCTTCAACCACTTCGCCGAATACCGCGTAGCCCCAGCCCTGAACGGTCTTGGCGCTGTGGTTCAGGAAGCTGTTGTCAGCCACGTTGATGAAGAATTGCGCGGAAGCCGAATGCGGCTCCATGGTGCGGGCCATGGCAACGCTGTACTTCTTGTTCGGCAGGCCGTTGTCGGCTTCGTTCTGGATGCTTGGGCGCTTGTCTTTCTTTTCTTTCATGCCAGGCTCGAAACCGCCGCCCTGGATCATGAAGTTACCGATGACGCGGTGGAAAACAGTGTTTTCGTAGTGACCGGCCTTGACGTATTCGATGAAATTGGCAAYGGTCAGCGGTGCCTTTTCAGCGTTCAGTTTCAGGACGATGTCGCCGAAGTTGGTAGACAGTTTGACTTGAGTCATGATCAGTACTCTTTATAGAAATTCGTGGGTTAGGGGCGCTTTGGCCCTCAACCGGTCCGGCCAGTGTCGGCCAAGGTGCGCAGTTTAGCGTGCCGGACGCGAATTTCGAGGCTGTTTTTCATCGCCGGCCGATTAAATGCAACCGATTGCCGGCCTGCTCTGTCAGCCACTTGACAGCATCGGCTATGATAAGCCCCTTTGATTTATAACAGCCGCTTTGATTTGGCCAACTGGCCGCGCACTTGTACGTTCAAGGATCCTATGAGCAAGCCCACTGTCGACCCTACCTCGAATTCCAAGACCGGCCCTGCCGTGCCGGTCAATTTCCTGCGCCCGATCATCCAGGCGGACCTGGACTCGGGTAAGCACACGCAGATCGTTACCCGTTTTCCGCCTGAGCCCAACGGTTACCTGCACATCGGTCACGCCAAGTCGATCTGTGTGAACTTCGGCCTGGCCCAGGAATTCGGCGGCGTCACGCACCTGCGTTTCGACGACACCAACCCGGCCARGGAAGACCAGGAATACATCGACGCGATCGAAAGCGACGTCAAATGGCTGGGCTTCGAATGGTCCGGTGAAGTGCGCTACGCCTCGCAGTATTTCGACCAGTTGCATGACTGGGCGGTAGAGCTGATCAAGGCCGGCAAGGCCTATGTCGACGACCTGACCCCCGAACAGGCCAAGGAATACCGTGGCACCCTGACCGAGCCGGGCAAGAACAGCCCGTTCCGCGACCGCTCGGTTGAGGAAAACCTCGACCTGTTCGCTCGCATGAAGGCCGGCGAATTCAAGGACGGCGCACGTGTGCTGCGGGCCAAGATCGACATGGCCTCGCCGAACATGAACCTGCGCGACCCGATCATGTATCGCATCCGTCATGCCCATCACCACCAGACCGGCGACAAGTGGTGCATCTACCCGAACTACGACTTCACCCACGGTCAGTCGGACGCCATTGAAGGCATCACCCACTCGATCTGCACCCTGGAGTTCGAAAGCCATCGTCCACTGTATGACTGGTTCCTCGACAACCTGGCAGTACCGGCGCACCCGCGTCAGTACGAATTCAGCCGTCTGAACCTGAACTACACCATCACCAGCAAGCGCAAGCTCAAGCAGCTTGTGGACGAGAAACATGTCAATGGCTGGGACGATCCGCGCATGTCCACGCTGTCGGGCTTCCGCCGCCGTGGCTACACCCCGGCGTCGATCCGCAACTTCTGCGACATGATCGGCACCAACCGTTCCGATGGCGTGGTCGACTTCGGCATGCTCGAGTTCAGCATCCGTCAGGACCTGGACGCGAATGCCCCGCGCGCCATGTGCGTGCTGCGTCCGTTGAAAGTCGTGATCACCAACTACCCGGAAGACCAAGTCGAGAATCTCGAACTGCCACGTCATCCGCAGAAAGAAGAACTCGGCGTGCGCAAGCTGCCGTTCGCCCGTGAAATCTACATCGACCGCGATGACTTCATGGAAGAGCCGCCAAAAGGCTACAAGCGCCTGGAGCCGAACGGCGAAGTGCGTCTGCGCGGCAGCTACGTGATCCGTGCCGACGAAGCAATCAAGGATGCCGACGGCAACATCGTCGAACTGCGTTGCTCGTACGATCCGGACACCCTGGGCAAGAACCCCGAAGGCCGCAAGGTCAAAGGCGTGGTGCACTGGGTGCCAGCTGCGGCCAGCGTCGAGTGCGAAGTGCGTCTGTACGATCGTCTGTTCCGTTCTCCGAACCCGGAGAAGGCCGAAGACAGCGCCAGTTTCCTGGACAACATCAACCCTGACTCACTGCAAGTCCTCACCGGTTGTCGTGCTGAACCCTCGTTGGGCAACGCACAGCCGGAAGACCGTTTCCAGTTCGAGCGCGAAGGTTACTTCGTCGCGGATATCAAGGACTCGAAACCGGGCGCTCCGGTATTCAACCGTACCGTGACCCTGCGTGATTCGTGGGGCCAGTGATCAAGTCTTAAGGAACCGTCGTGCTTACGATCTACAACACGCTCACCAAGAGCAAAGAAGTCTTCAAGCCGCTGGATGGCAACAAGGTGCGCATGTACGTCTGCGGGATGACCGTGTACGACTACTGCCACCTGGGCCATGGCCGCAGCATGGTCGCGTTCGACCTGGTGACCCGCTGGTTGCGGTTCAGCGGTTACGACCTGACCTACGTGCGCAACATCACCGATATCGACGACAAGATCATCAATCGGGCCAACGAGAACGGCGAGTCGTTCGAGGCCTTGACCGAGCGCATGATCGCAGCGATGCACGAAGATGAAGCGCGCCTGAACATCAAAAAACCGGACATGGAGCCGCGTGCCACGGATCACATCCCGGGCATGCACGCGATGATCCAGACCCTGATCGACAAGGGTTACGCCTACGCACCGGGCAATGGCGACGTGTACTACCGCGTCGCCAAGTTCATGGGCTACGGCAAGCTGTCGCGCAAGAAGATCGAAGACCTGCGCATCGGCGCACGAATCGAAGTCGACGAGTCGAAACAGGACCCGCTGGACTTCGTGCTGTGGAAAGGCGCCAAGCCAGGCGAGCCGAGCTGGCCATCGCCGTGGGGCGACGGTCGTCCGGGCTGGCACATCGAGTGCTCGGTGATGTCCACCTGCTGCCTGGGCGAGACCTTCGATATTCATGGCGGCGGCAGCGACCTCGAGTTCCCGCACCACGAAAACGAAATCGCCCAGAGCGAAGCGGCCACCGGCAAGACCTACGCCAACGCGTGGATGCATTGCGGCATGATTCGCATCAATGGCGAGAAGATGTCCAAGTCCTTGAACAACTTCTTCACCATTCGCGACGTGCTCGAAAAGTACCACCCGGAAGTCGTGCGTTACCTGCTGGTGTCGAGCCACTACCGCAGCGCGATCAACTATTCGGAAGACAACCTCAAGGACGCCAAGGGCGCCCTCGAGCGTTTCTACCATGCGTTGAAAGGCCTGCCGAAAGTGGCACCTGCTGGCGGCGAAGCCTTCGTCGAGCGTTTCACCCAGGTGATGAACGACGACTTCGGCACGCCGGAAGCCTGTGCGGTGCTGTTCGAGATGGTCCGCGAGATCAACCGTCTGCGCGAGAGCGATCTGGATGCGGCGGCCGGTCTGGCGGCACGCTTGAAGGAACTGGCCAGCGTGCTGGGTGTATTGCAGCTTGAAGCCGATGACTTCCTGCAGGCCGGTGCCGAAGGGCGGGTCGACGCGGCTGAAGTCGATGCACTGATCCAGGCGCGCCTGACTGCCCGTGCCAACAAAGACTGGGCCGAATCCGACCGCATCCGCGACCAGCTCACCGCCATGGGCGTGGTGCTGGAAGACGGCAAGGGCGGCACGACCTGGCGTCTGGCTGACTGATCGCTGCGTTTGCTACAAACAAAACCCGACTTGTGCGGGTTTTTGTTTGTTTGGTTGAAGATCAAAAGATCGCAGCCTTCAATCCCCCAATTGGCGCAACCGCTTGTAAAGGGTATTGCGACTAACCCCTAACCGCCGCGCCAAGTGCGAAATATTTCCCCCAGCCGCCTGCAATTGCCGATTCAATGCCTCGGCATCATTCAAATCAACGGCTATCGGCTCCGGCGTATCCACCGGCTCCATCTCCAGATCGACAAAAAAATCATCCGGCAAATGTTCCGGCCGTACGGGTTGCTCTTCGGCCATGGCCAACGCCACCTGCATCACGCTGCTGACCTGACGCAAATTCCCCGGCCACGGATGGCGGCTGAACAGTTCCAGCACCTCGGGGCTCAACCCGGCCCACTGCGACGGTTCACGGTGTTGCTCCCACAAGCGCTTGAACAACGCCTGCTTGTCGCTGCGCTCCCTGATCGGTGGCAGTTCCAGGGTCAAACCGCCGATGCGGTAATACAAATCCTCACGAAACCGCCCCAACTGCACCTGCTCGCGCAACAAGCGGTTGGTCGCCGAGATGATCCGGATGTCCACCGGGAACAACTCGCTGCTGCCCACCGGTTGTACGCAACGTTCCTGCAATACCCGCAGCAGCCGGGCCTGGGTCGGTAGCGGCATGTCGCCGATTTCATCGAGGAACAGGGTGCCTTTGTCGGCCTTGCGGATCAGCCCGATGCTGCCTTTCTGGTTGGCGCCGGTGAACGCGCCTTTCTCGTAGCCAAACAGCTCGGACTCCACCAGTTCGGCGGGGATCGCTGCACAGTTGACGGCAATGAACGGTTGTTTGCTGCGTGAGCTGGCGTGGTGCAGGGCTTTGACGAAGACTTCCTTGCCGACCCCGGTTTCCCCGTGGATCAACAATGGAATGTCCTTCTCCAGCAAACGTTCGGCCTGGCGCACGGCTTTTTCCACGCGGCTGTCGCCAAAGTGCAGGGTGTTGAGGCTGATCGCGGCGGGCGCTGCCAGGGTGGGCTCAGTGCACTTTATTTCAGGGCTTTTCGTTTCAGTGCTCTTTTTTTCTGCAAACAGCCGCGCCTGAATCGACGCCTGTTTCGGTCGTTTCAGCACGCACTGGAAACGGTTGTTTCCTGAGGCTTGCAGGGAAAACGGCAGGCCGTCCGGCTGATTCAGCAGTTCCATCAACGAGACTTTGAACAGGCTTTCGACGCTGACCCGCGACAGGCTGATGCCCAGCAGATTGTCGGCCCGGCGGTTGGCCGACAGTACCTGACCGGTTTCATCGAAGATCAGCATCCCGGCCCATTGGCTGTCGAGGTTGTTCAACCCGGTGTTGAAGGTCAGTTGGAAATGCTGGCCGTGGAACAGGTTGAGGATYAGCCGGTTCTCCACGGTCTGGCTCATCATCTTGACCATGCCCAGGGTGTGGGAGGGCGGCAGGTAGCTGTCGCTGGACACATCCAGCACCGCGATCACCTTGCGCTCGGCATCGAAAATCGGCGCGGCGGAACCGGTCATGAAGCGGTTGGCCTTGAGGAAATGTTCATCGTGCTCGATGTGCACGGCCTGCTCGCAGGCCAGCGCGGTGCCGATCGCATTGGTCCCGCTGCAATGCTCCATCCAGCTGGCGCCGACGCTGAAACCGCGGGTCAGGCTCGGCTCGATGAAACGCTGGGTACCCCACGACGTCAGCACCTGGCCGTGATTGTCGGCGAGCATGATCAGGCAATTGGAGTTGCTGAGGATGTTTTCGTAATACGGCAGGACTTCCTGATGGGTGGTTTGCACCAGCGAATGCTGACTTTCCAGCAAGTGGGCGATGCCGTCTGCCGGTAGCTGATCGAACGCTGGCGCGCTCTGATGATCGAGCCCGAACGCGCGGCAGCGGGACCAGGAGTCCTGGATGATGGCGTCGTGGGAGCGCTTTGAGACAGGTACGGCCATGGCGGTCGATCTCTGGGCAAGCTTTTATTGTTTTTATGGGTTTTGCATCACGTGAGGGCCACGCAAAAAACATCCGTAGAGTGTTGTTCACATTTGTTCATTGTCAATCGTTGAATTGTTCAGTTGTTCATTCGTGGTTGTTCATTTCTGTTCATCAACGAATCCGATTTTTATCTTGTTTGATGGGATTTCCAGCCAAATCAAACGCTTGAGATTTTTGGCACGGATGTCGCTATGTAGCTCCGGTCGCTTGACTCAAAAAATAAAAAAAGGCCGAGCCATGTCACTAATCCTGGAACATGTCAGCCGCACCATCGAAGGCCAGACCTGGATCGACGATGCGTGCCTTAATTTCGAACCCGGATCGTTCAACGTTTTGCTCGGTCGCACGCTGTCCGGCAAAACCAGCCTCATGCGCCTGATGGCCGGTCTGGACAAGCCCGACAGCGGCCGCATCCTGATGAACGGCGTCGACGTCACCCAGCGCCCGGTGCGTTTGCGCAATGTGTCGATGGTCTATCAGCAGTTCATCAATTACCCGACCATGACGGTGTTCGAGAACATCGCCTCGCCGCTGCGTCAGGGTGGCGTTGCCAATGAGTTGATCCAGAGCAAGGTGCTGGAAACCGCGAAGATGCTGCGCATCGAGAAGTTTCTCCAGCGCCATCCACTGGAGCTCTCCGGCGGCCAGCARCAGCGCRYGGCSMTGGCCCGGGCGCTGGYCAAGRACGCKSMGCTGATKCTGYTSGACGAGCCGCTGGTCAACCTCGACTACAAGCTGCGCGAAGAGCTGCGCCAGGAAATGCGCGAGCTGTTCACCGATCAACCTGATGCCGGGGCGCATTGCCGGCAACGAAGTGAGTTTCGCCAATTTCGTGCACTTCCCGTTGAACGTCGATCTGCGTCCGGTGGGCGAGGGCGAGTTCCGTTTCGGCGTGCGTCCCAGCCATATCTCGCTGGTGCCGAGCAACGACGACGATCTGGAACTGGCGGTGACCGTCGAGGTGGCCGAGATCAGCGGTTCGGAAACCTTCCTGCACGTGCGCAACGAGTATTTCCTGTTGGTGCTGCACTTGCCGGGGGTGCACGAATACGACGTCGATGCGCCGATTCGCATCTATATCCCGACTCATAAACTGTTTGTGTTCGATATGCAGGGGCGGCTGGTCCAGGCGCCCGGTCGCCRTATTGCGAGGGTTGCCTGATGGCCGAAATCCGTTTGCAGAGCCTTGCCCACAGCTACACCCGCACACCAGCCGGCCCTGAGGATTACGCGATCCGCGAGATGGACCACGTCTGGGAGCAGGGCGGCGCCTATGCGCTGCTCGGGCCATCGGGGTGCGGCAAGTCGACCTTGCTCAACATCATTTCCGGGTTGCTCAGCCCGTCCCAGGGCCAGGTGATGTTCGACAGCAAAGTGGTCAACGAACTGACCCCGGAAAAGCGCAACATCGCCCAGGTTTTCCAGTTTCCGGTGGTCTACGACACCATGACGGTGTTCGACAACCTGGCTTTCCCGCTGCGCAATCAGGGCATGGTCGAAGCGAAGATTTTCAGCAAGGTGCATGAAATCGCCGAAGTCCTCGACCTTCAGGCGTTGCTGCACAAGAAGGCGCGTAACCTCACCGCCGATGAAAAGCAGAAAGTCTCCATGGGCCGTGGGCTGGTGCGCGATGACGTGTCGGCGATCCTCTTCGATGAACCGCTGACGGTGATCGACCCGCACCTGAAGTGGAAGCTGCGGCGCAAGCTCAAGCAGATCCACGAGCAGTTCAACATCACCATGGTCTACGTCACCCACGATCAGCTCGAAGCCTCGACCTTCGCCGACAAGATCGCGGTGATGTACGGCGGGCAGATCGTGCAGTTCGGTACGCCACGGGAATTGTTCGAACGGCCGAGCCACACCTTTGTCGGCTATTTCATCGGCAGCCCGGGGATGAACCTGATCGACGTCCAGCCGCAGGCCGGCGGTGTCGGTTTTGCCGGGACTCACTTGCCGTTGTCCCACGCGATGCAGCAACGGATCGCCGACAGCGAATGGAAAACCCTGAAGGTCGGCATCCGTCCGGAGTTCGTCCATGTGTGGGAGGAAGCCTTTGATGACGCGTTGCGGGCTAAGGTCGTACACGTCGAGGACCTGGGCACCTACAAAATCATGACCCTGAACCTCGACGGCGTGCTGCTGAAAGTACGCCTGGCCGAAGACAAACCGGTGCCCGAGGGCACGGCGTACATCAGTTTCCCGGGGCAATGGCTGATGGTCTACGCCGATGATTACTTGCTGGAGGTGCTGCCATGAACAAGGTGCAGAACAACAAGGCCTGGTGGCTGGTGCTGCCGGTGTTCCTGCTGGTGGCGTTCAGTGCGGTGATCCCGATGATGACCGTGGTCAACTATTCGGTGCAGGACATCTTCGACCAGTCCAGCCGCTATTTCGTCGGCGCCGATTGGTACAAGCAGGTGTTGCTCGACCCAAGGCTGCATGACTCGCTGCTGCGCCAGTTCATCTATTCCGCCTGCGTGTTGTTGATTGAAATTCCGTTGGGCATCGCCATCGCCCTGACCATGCCGATCAAGGGCCGCTGGTCGTCGCTGGTGCTGATTATCCTGGCGATTCCGCTGCTGATCCCGTGGAACGTGGTCGGCACCATCTGGCAGATTTTCGGCCGGGCCGACATCGGCTTGCTTGGGTCCAGCCTCAACGGCATGGGCATCAGCTACAACTATGCGGCCAACACCATGGACGCCTGGGTCACGGTGTTGGTGATGGACGTGTGGCACTGGACGTCGCTGGTGGCGTTGTTGTGTTTCTCCGGTCTGCGGGCGATTCCGGATGTGTATTACCAGGCGGCGCGGATCGATCGGGCGTCGGCCTGGGCGGTGTTCCGGCACATCCAGTTGCCCAAGCTCAAGAGCGTGCTGCTGATCGCGGTGATGCTGCGGTTCATGGACAGTTTCATGATCTACACCGAACCGTTCGTGCTGACCGGTGGTGGTCCGGGCAATGCCACGACCTTCCTGAGTCAGACCTTGACCCAGATGGCCGTAGGGCAATTCGACCTCGGCCCGGCGGCGGCTTTCTCGCTGGTGTACTTCCTGATCATCCTGTTGGTGTCGTGGCTGTTCTACACCGCCATGACTCACTCTGACGCCAATCGGTGAGGCCTGCCATGAGCAAGAGAAAGCTGATTCCGCTGCTGGTCTACAT
>NZ_JBFTMK010000024.1:0-37662 GCF_056396965.1 Pseudomonas sp. 05N434 | reverse complement strand
CCTTTGTAAGGGGCCGCGTTGAAGCGGATAAGCAAGGCAAGATTCAGACCATGGCTTTGCGCTATCACCTTTTTTGAGGTCGTTAGCAAGCTAAGGGGATGGCGCGACTGCACCGAAAAATGGCACATTGACCGACCTGCCTGTGCGCACCCATCCGCAGTACGGAAACTCTCATGGCCATCAGCAACGCTCAGTCCGCCGCGACATCGACGCCCGCTCCTTCACAAAGCAGTCCGCTGGTCATGCGCATCATCGGCGCGGTGGCGCTGGCGCACTTGATCAACGACCTGATTCAGGCGGTGCTGCCGTCGATCTATCCGATGCTCAAGGCCAACTATGGCCTGACCTTCACCCAAGTCGGCCTGATTACCCTGACCTTTCAATTGACKGCCTCGTTGTTGCAGCCGTGGGTGGGTTACCACACGGATCGCCATCCCAAGCCCTGGCTGTTGCCGGCCGGCACAGTCTGCACATTGATCGGCATTCTGATGATGTCGGTGGTCGGTAGCTTTCCGATGATTTTGCTGGCAGCAGGGTTGATCGGCATCGGCTCGTCGACTTTTCACCCGGAAGCTTCACGCGTCGCGCGACTGGCCTCGGGCGGGCGCTTCGGCCTGGCGCAATCGACGTTTCAGGTCGGCGGTAATGCGGGCTCGGCCTTCGGGCCGTTGTTGGCGGCGGCGATCATCATTCCCTATGGTCAGGGCAATGTGGCCTGGTTCGGCGTGTTCGCACTGTTTGCGTTGTTCGTGCTGTACCGGATCAGCCGCTGGTACGCCAATCACTTGAACCTGTTCAAACTCAAACAAGGTCAGGCAGCGACGCACGGCTTATCAAAGGGCCGGGTGATCAGTGCGTTGGTGGTACTGGGGTTGCTGGTGTTCTCCAAGTATTTCTACATGGCCAGTCTCACCAGTTACTTCACGTTCTACCTGATCGAGAAGTTCGACCTGTCGGTGGCCAGCTCGCAGCTGCATCTGTTCCTGTTTCTCGGCGCGGTAGCGGCAGGGACCTTCTTCGGCGGGCCGATCGGCGACAGGATCGGGCGCAAGGCAGTGATCTGGTTCTCGATCCTCGGTGTGGCGCCGTTCACGCTACTGCTGCCCCATGTGGACCTGTTCTGGACCAGTGTGTTGAGTGTGGTGATCGGTTTCATTCTGGCCTCGGCGTTCTCGGCCATCGTGGTGTATGCGCAAGAACTGGTGCCGGGGAATGTCGGGATGATTGCCGGAGTGTTCTTCGGCCTCATGTTCGGTTTCGGTGGGATTGGTGCGGCGTTGCTCGGGCATTTGGCGGATATTCGCGGCATCGAGTATGTGTACTTCCTGTGTTCGTTCTTGCCGCTGTTTGGGGTGTTGGCGATCTTTCTGCCAAGAACCAAAAAAGTCTGAACCAACATCCCTCCACTGTGGGGACCGGCGAGCTCGCTAAGCTTCCACAGTGTTTCGCAAGTGGGGCCGATGATTCTGTTCGGCCCAAAAAGCCCGCCTCAAAAAATCCACATCGGCAGATTCGCCACCAGGCGGACCTCGTCGTAGCTACCGTCGATCTGCCCGCCCGTGGCCCGATGATTGTAGACAATGGTGCGAAACACCGCGTTTTTCAGTGCTCCGGATTGCACCACGTACGCCACCATTAAACCGTTTTCGTCGTGTTTGGCATTGTCCAGACCCCGCACGTTGTAACCGGTATTGCGCCCGTTACGGTCGCCGCTGTAATGGGTGCCGTCGATGTCCCAGCCTTTTGCGTGCCACAGACTGGTCGTCAGGCCCGGTACCCCTAAAGACGCCAGATCCAGGTCGTAGCGCAGTTGCCAGGACTTCTCGTTCGGGCCGTTGTAGTCCGAGTACAACGAGTTGGCCATGTAATTGCCCGTGGACTCCCAGACGTAATCGAAATACTCGTCGCCAAACACCTGCTGCCAGGCCAGAGTCAGGCTGTGGGCCCGGTGCGATGCGGTGAACGCCAGGCTGAAGGCGTCATTGTCGATGTAGCCCAGGCGCTGCTCGCCCTGATCCCCGGTGTGGTAGTAATTCAGTGCAGTCTTGAGCGCAATCTCGCGCCGATCCCCGATCAACTGGGTCAATCCCAGATAGGTCTGCTGCCACATGTCCTCGAAGCGTGAGGTGTAGAGGCTGACGTCCAGACCGTAAGGGGTTTTGGCCATTCCTCCGAGGTAGGAAATACGCGACCCCGAATACGCCCGGTTACCGAAGGTGGTGGTGAGTTTTTCGCTGCCGGTACCAGTACGTGGAATCGCCCGTTCGAAGCTGCCGGCCTGCAATGACAGCCAATCGAGTTCGTTGCTGAACAGGCCTACGCCCTGAAAGCTCGAGGGCAGGGCGCGATTGTCCTTGTAACGCAGAATCGGGTTGTCGGTGAGCAAGCGACCGGCCTTGATTTCTGTGCTGGAAAAACGCAGCCGCAGATCACCGACACCCAAACGACTCCAGGTCGGTAGCGCATCGCCATCGCTGTCCACCAGCACCCGATCGCCACCATTGGCGACACGCCCATGTCCGCGCTCCAGGTTGATGGCGCTGAACAATGAAGCGTCCAGCCCGAAGCCGACCGCCCCTTGGGTATATCCGGAGCTGTAGTTGAGCATCGCGGTTTGCACCCAGGTTTCACGGATGCGGGTCCGCTCCAGGCCATCTTCTTTCTTGATCCCCAGGTAGGTAGAACGTCGGGTGTGTTGGTTGGCATAGTAATGGCGCAAGTTCAGCCCCAAATGGCTGCCGTCGACAAAACCCGGGGCCTGGGCTTGAGTGCTCGGCGTTTCATCCGCCGTTACAATCAAAGGGCTGCCGACGGCAATGCCGGCCATCAGAAGTACACGAAAATCCATTTCGATAAGTCTCTAGAGGAACAAATCAGGCGCACGTCGCTAATGCTGTCAGTGAAGAAATTTGAGCAACGAAAATCCTGTGGGAGCGAGGCTTGCCCGCGAAGAATGCACCGCGGTTTTTCAGCGATTACGCGTTATCGTTCTTCGCGGGCAAGCCACGCTCCCACAGGCGAGACGGCGGGCTGGGCCAGTGGCGAATCGTGCCGCGCCAGTTTTCATAGGTCTTGCCGAGCCGAAGCAACCACTGGTCTGCGAAGCGCGGAGCGATCATCTGCAGGCCGATCGGCATGCCTTGGTCGGTAAAGCCGCAGTTGATTGACAGGGCTGGCTGCTCGCCCATGTTCCACGGCACAGTGAAGACGATGTGCTCGAACGGCAGGCGCGGGTCATTGGTGGGCGAGGCCCATTCAGCCGCAAAGGCACTGACCTGGTTGGTCGGCGACAACACCAGGTCGACATTATGAAAGACCTCGGCTGCCCGGCGCCGGATTTCAAACGTCTGGTTGAACCCCTCAACCGCCTGCACGGCGCTCAGGTTCTCGGCCGCTGCCGCCCAGTCGCGAATGTAGGGCAAGACCTGATCGAACCGCTCGGGGCTCAGGGCCTGCAACTGACTCCACTGTCGCGCCTGCCAGAATTGATCCAGGCCCTGGAGCACGGCGCGGTCCATCAGTGGCTTGATCTGACGTACCTGGGCGCCCCTGCTTTCGAATAGGCGAGCCGCTTCCCGAACCGCCGAGCACACCTGTTCGTCTGGTTGAATGCCACAGCCGGGATCGAGCATCAGACCGATTTTCAGCCCTTGGACCGACAACTGTCCCAGGGCCCAATCGCCTTGTTCCGGTAGCAGGCTGGTGGCATCCCGCGCATCGGGGCGGGACAGGTAGCGCATCATCAGCGCACAGTCATCCATGCTGCGGGTCATGGGGCCGGCACAAYGGCCGGTGTAATAGGGGTCGATGGGGATGCGCCCGAGTGTCGGCTTGAACCCCACCAGGGCGCACCAGGCTGCGGGCAAACGGACCGACCCGCCGATGTCGGTGCCGACATGCAGCGGCCCATAGCCGGCCGCTGCTGCCGCCGCCGCGCCGGCACTGGAGCCTCCGGGATTGTTCGCCAGGTTCCAGGGATTACGTGTCACGCCGTGGAAACTCGACAGCCCCGACGACAACATCCCGTAGTCCGGAACCGTTGTCTTGCCCAGGACTATCGCTCCGGCCTCACGCATCCGCGCCGCCGGTGGTGCGTCGGCTGTGGCCGGGATCAGCTCGGTCGCGGCGCAGCCCAGGGGAATGCAGTCGCCTTGCGTCGCTATCAACTCCTTGAGTGTCACGGGTAAACCATCGAGCAGACCACGGGGTTGGCCCCGGCTCCAGCGCTCGCTGGCGGYAGCTGCCTGTTCCCGGACCCGTTGCGGGTCAAAGGCGTACAAGGCATTCAGATGGGGTTCCCAGCGCTCGATGTGGGCCAGCAAATGGTCGTAGTATTCCAGCGGTKACAGTTCCTTGCTGGCGAACAACACCAACAGTTGCACCGCCGATAGATCATGCAAATCGTTGACGCAGCTCATGCCAATTGCCGTCCTTTGGTATTCAGGGGCAAGCGCCGCGACCGGCGGCGCGAAAAGGTCAGGCTCAGGCGCCTGGAACCACCGAAACGTCAGCCACCGACGAGGAGCGAAAGCCGAAGAACAACGCCATGAGTGCCCCGACGGCCCCCATGACCACGCAATAGCCTACGCAGACCCAGGGGCTCCACGGCATCAGTCCGATCAGCAGAAGCGGTGTGGTACTGGCCCAGAGTGCGTAGGCAATATTGTAGGTAAAGGAGATACCGGACACCCGGATCCGGGTCGGAAACAACCCCACCATTACCGAGGGCACCGCACCCACTACGCCGCAGGTCAGGCCGGCCAGCGCATAGGCCACGCTGATCCAGTAGCCGCCACTGATCAGGCTGGCGTAAAGCACCGCGGTCCCCACCGGCAGCAGCAGGCTATAAACCAGCACCGCGCGCCAGGCGCCGATCCGGTCCACCAGTAATCCAGCCAGTACACAGCCGATATTCAGGAACACTATGCCCAGGCTGCTCAGCGCGAACGTATGGCTGGCGCTCATGCCGAAGCTCTTCTGCATGACAGTCGGGGTGATCACCACCAGCACCACCACCGCCGATGTCAACACACAGGTCAAAAGCATCGCCGGCAGGATGGATTTGCGGTGATCGCGCAATACTGTCCGTAATGGAAACTCCGCATCCAACTCACGTCGCGCCTGCAAGGCCATGAACACCGGGGTTTCACTCAGCCAGCGCCGCAGCCAGACCCCGATCACCCCGAATACACCACCCAGCAGGAAGGGGAGGCGCCAGGCGAAGTCGAGTATCTCGGCGGGGCTATAGAGCCGCGCCAGGAGGGTTGCGGTCAGTGCCCCCAGCAGATAGCCAAATGTTAATCCGGCCTGCAGCACACCCAGGGCATAGCCACGACGCCTGACCGGTGCATGCTCGGCCACGAACACCCAGGCGCTAGGCACTTCGCCGCCCACAGCGGCGCCTTGCAGCACCCGCAACAGAAGCAGCGTCAAGGGCGCCCAGTAACCGATCTGTTCGTAGGTCGGCATGATTCCGATCAACAGGCAGGGCAAAGCCATCATCAGGATGCTCAGGCTGAACACCCGCTTGCGCCCCACCCGGTCTGCGAAATGCGCCATCAGGATGCCGCCCAGCGGACGGGCCAGATAGCCGGTGACGAAAATTCCGAAACTTTGCAGCAAGCGCAGCCACTCAGGCATCTCTGGCGGAAAGAACAACTGGCTGAGGGTCAGGGCGAAGAACACAAAGATGATGAAGTCGTAGATTTCCAGCGCACCACCCAGCGCCGCCAGGCCCAGGGTCTTGTAGTCAGACCGGGAAAAGCGACCGGGTTGTGGATCAATGTGGGCCGTCATAAAGGGACTCTAAACAGGAACTCATGAAAACTCGCGACTGAAACAGCATTCGAAACCACGCCCTTGAACAGGCAGTGTCGTTCGAATGAAGCCATCAGGTACATAGCCGGTAATGGTCCATCCAATTACCGGGCGGGACAACCAGACAATGCATCTGGGTTGCTTTTTAGGGCAAATCTGTACATTGAGTTTTTGCGTGTTTAACCAATAATCGGGCACTTCCTAACCCTGGATATTGAGCGCAACATGGAAGAAATTCAGCGTAATTTCGACGATTTTAATCACCCGGACGTTGAAGCGATCGCGATTATCCGCGGTCGCGTGTTGCAGGCATTGCAACAATATTTGCTGGAGCGCGACTTCAAGCAGCTGATGCCCATTCTCATGTCGCCCATCACTGACCCCTTGAACCATGCGGTCTACCCCGCTGAACTCCAGTACGAAACGCGGCGCCTGAAACTGACCGCCAGCATGATCTTCCATAAACAGCTGGCATTGACCGCCAGAGGTCATGACAAGATCTTTATCGTGGCGCCGAACATTCGTCTGGAAAAAGCCGAGATCAAGGATTCGGAGAACCACTTGCTGGAATTCTCCCAGTTCGACTTCGAAATACGTGGCGGCAACATGCACCAGGTCATGGCGCTGATCGAAGGCTTGATCAAGCACACCTTCGCCGAGGTCAGGCAACACTGCTCGGCCCAGCTGGCCCACCTCAATCGCCAGCTGCCGCACTACGAGACGCACTTTCCGATATACAGCTCGGACGAGTTGCGCGCCGAGTATGGCGACGACTTCGAGAAGATCATGTCGGCCAAGGCCCACACGCCGTTCTTCGTCACCAACTACCGCCGGGAATTCTATGATCGCGAAACACCCGGCAAGCGCGGCCAGTACAACAACTACGACCTGATCTATCCCGACAGCTATGGCGAAGCCCTGTCGGGTGCCGAACGAGAGTTCGAGTACGAACAGATCATCTACCGCATGGAAGAGTTGTCGATGGACCTTGCGCCCTTCGCCAATTACCTCCAAGTCGCCAAGCGCGGCCTGCTTCATCCGAGCGCCGGCGGCGGGCTGGGGATCGAGCGACTGCTGAAGTTTATCTGCGGATTGTCGACTTCGCTCAGGAAGCCGATGAGTTAGGGATCGACTCGTTGCTGATGGGTATCAGCTACCACATGCCTGACCCGCTGCCAATGATCGGCGCCCTGGTCCGAGAGACCAGCCGAGTCAAATTCATCCTGGCGTATCGCCCCGGCCTGCTGCCGCCGACGTTGTTCACGCAGATCGTCAATACCGTGTCGTGGATGTCCGACAAGCGTATTGCATTGAACCTGGTCGCCGGTATTTCCCCCGATGAACAAGCCTTTTATGGCGACTTCGTGGCCCACGATGGACGTTATGAACGCACCAGCGAATTCCTCGAGATTTTGCATCGTTTCTGGAAAGGCGAAACGCCCCTGACCCATCACGGCGCTCATTACCGTATCGAGCAAGCGCAATTGGGACTGCCTTTCAAGGACAACGAACGTCCACACATCTATTTGAGTGGCGCTTCGGAAATCGCCCAGCAGATCGCCGTGAAACACAGCGATTGCTGGTTACGCTACGGCGACACGCCGCAGGGTATCGCCGAGGCCAGCCGGGCAGTGCTCGAGGCGGGTTGTTCGGTGGGGATTCGCATGCATGTGCTGGCTCGGGAAACCCGTGCGCAAGCCCTGTCGGCCGTTGAAAGCATGATGGAAAACCCGGATGAGCAGCATCGCGAATGGGTTCGTCAGTTCGTCGGGCGTTGCGACTCCGAAGCCGTCAAGACTTCGTTCCGTCTGGCCGACAAGGCTGAACATGACTGGCTGTCGCCAATGCTCTGGTCCGGTGCCGTGGCCTACCGTGGCGGCCCGGCGCTGTGCGTGGTCGGCAGCTATCAGGAAGTGGCCGAATATCTGCTGGAATACAAGAAAGTAGGGGTCAGCGAGTTCATCTTTTCCGGCTGGCCGACTCGTGACGAAATGCGCGGTTTCTGTCGCCATGTGTTGCCACGCCTGCGCAAGCTCGAGGCCGAACTGGAAAGCCAGCATGCATGACACAGCCCGGTTGCGGCGTTTCGGTGCCGGCCTGCTGTTCGCGCTGTTGGCGGAACAAACGGTGCTGTTCGCAGTACCGTTGATGATCTTCCAGCTCACCGGCAATGTCCGTTACTCCGGAGTGGCGTTCGCTCTGGAGTGGCTACCGGCACTGCTGGCCTATCCGTTTGCCGGACTGCTGGCGGACCGCTTCGGCGGGCGTCTGCTGTTTCGCCACGCCAATACCGCGCGAGCGGTAAGCCTGGGGTTGACTGCCGGGGTCTGCTGGTATGCGCCAATGCTTACGGTCTGGGCCTTGATCGGCAACGGCATCGTGCTCTCGCTGCTGATGGCGCCGGTGCGTATGGCGGTGGAAAAGAGCGTACCGCTGATCGCTGGCCCCGAACGCCTGGCCCACTGCCAGTCCCTGGTGCAGAACATGGAGCTGCTGGCCATGGCGCTGGGCCCGGCGCTGGCGGCACTGCTGGCGATGTACGCCGACAAGCGCCTGCTTCTGGGGCTGGCGGCGCTGGCATTCGCCGCGGCGGGTGTGTGTTGGAAAGGCCTGCCCAATACCCAGTCGGCCAGCCCGCCGAAGAGCATCCGCAAGGACCTGGTCCTGGGCTGGAGTCTGTTATTGAACAATCCGCCGGTCTTATCCCTGGCGCTGCTCAATTTCACCATCAACCTGGCCTTTGCCTGCGTTCTGAGTGCCAATGCCTTTGTCATCAGTGGCGTGTTCGGTGCCGCCGACGGGGTGTTCGGCCTGATGAACGCCGGGGCCGGTGCACTGGGCTTGCTCAATTTCATTCTGGTGCCGCGGCTGTTGGCGCGGATGTCGATCTACCGCCTCGGTACATGGGGTTTTGCCTTGCTCTGCCTGGGGCTGATCTGTATGGGCGCGGCCAGCGGTGTAGCGCTCTATGCCATCAGTTTTCTCCTGGCGATGGCCGGCTGTGCCTTGTTCAACGTGTTCAATCGGACTCAGCGTATCAAGGCGATTGCCGCCGACCACTTGGGCAAGGTGATGGGCCCGTTCTACCTGGTCAACCTGCTGTCCTACCCATTGGGCGGCCTGCTGACCGCCAGTATCGGCCATGAGTACGGAGTCCAGACATTGATCCTGGCCCTCGCGCTGCTGCTCGCCATCCCCGGCGCCTTGCTGTTCAACCTGACCACCCGGCGCTTTCGCACCGCCCTGGGTTGCACTCCGGTGGAGGTGGTTCTCGCCACCCTTGAGCTGCGGCGCACGCAATTGTTGGTGGTCAGCAGCGTCAACGGCCATGGACATTTCCAGGGGCTGGAGCTGATTCGTCAGGTGCGTCAACAGCACCCGGATCTGCATTGTGTCATCGGTGGCAAGTTGACCACCTCGGAAGACCACACGCGGGCGGTTCGCCAGGAGCTGCTGGCCGCCGGTTTCAACGAGGTGTTCATCGGCCCCGACGCCATCGAGAACTTCGAAAACTACCTGAACACCCTTGAGCGCTCGAAACCTGCGCTCGTCCTGGGTACCGGCACGGCACCGTGCTGGACCTGAGTCCAGCCCTCTTTTTTTCACAGGATCGAATCGATGCATATCGTTATCGTCAATCGCTGGCCGCGTTTCCAGGACCCAAGTCGCTGGGACAATGAACTGACCCGCTACGAAGAGTTCTTCGATCATCAGCGACATCGGATCAGCTATGTGGTCGACGGCCTTGGCGCCGAGGGCGTACTGGCCCCCCGGGAGCACATCGCCCATCTGGTACAGGTCGATGACGTCAATCAGTACCCTCAGTTGTTGGCAGGCGTTCAGGAAATCATCGATCGCGTCGGTCCCGTGGACCAATTGATCGCGCTGTCGGAGTTCACTCTGGAGATCGCGGCGTGGGTACGACAGACCCTGAACATTCCTGGTCACGGCCTGGAGCAGGTGGCGGTTTACCGCGACAAGGCACGAATGAAAGAAGTCCTCCAGGAACACGGCCTGGCGGTGCCACCGTTCATTCGCTGCAATGACGTGAAACAGGCGCTGGAGTTCGCCGATGTTGTCGGCTATCCAGTGATCGTCAAACCGGTGGATGGCGCCGCCAGCATCGGCGTCGCCAAGGTCGAGGACGCCCAGGCCCTGCGCGTGATACTCAGCGAAGTGGACCTGGGGCGCTATGAAGTCGAGGCCTTCATCCAGGGCCAGACTTATCACATCGACGGTTTCACCGATGACAGCGCCGGGGTGCCTTTCCAGGTGGTGTCGCGCTATATCAACAGCTGCCTGGATTTCGCCAACGCCAAACCGCTGGGTTCAGTGATCCTCCAGTCTTCGGAGTTGCGCACCCGGATCGAAGTCTTCAGCGAGTCCTGCCTGCGGGCATTGGACCTGCGCAACAGCGCCTTTCACCTGGAGATATTCGTCGAGGCGGATGGCTCGCTAGTGTTCCTTGAAGTGGGAGCCCGGGTGGGCGGCGCCGAAGTGCCACATCTGATCAACAAAGTCTTCGGTGTGAACCTCTATGAGCATTGGCTCAAAGGCCTGGCCGGTGAGCGCGTGCCCTTGCCGACGATCCAGGCGGATCCCAGCGGTGGCTGGCTGGTCGTCCCCAAACCGGCACAACTGCCATGCCGGGTAATCGAGGCGCAAACGCTGCGCCCGCACCTGAACTCGCTCTGGCGAGAACTGCTGCCCCGGCCCGGACAGATCCTTGAAGCCGGCGGCAGCTACGACGCCCTGCACAGCGGTCGCTTCATTTTCACCGACGCGAGCGAAATGGATATCGAGAGCGACATCCAGCACGCGATCAAGAACTTTCACTTCCAGGCCGAACCGATATGAACATTGCCATTACCTCTGAAATGGCCGACGCCCCCTTGCTCGGCGAGTTGAATCGCTACCTCAGTGCGGTGGACCGACGTGCCGTCGCCACCCTGGGGGAACGGTTGGTCGATGCCGCTGGCGGTGTTGACGGGCTCGCGGACTACAAGCTGATGGTGGCCTATGGCGGCGGCAAGGACAGTTCCTACACCGTATCGCTGATCCGCGCCGTGCAACTGCACCTGAACGTACTGCATGGCCGCACCTTCTTCTTGCGCATTGCCAATATGCGTCACGCCGGGGTCCCGGATGCGGTCATGGCGAACATCGACCGGGTCTATCGGGCCCTGCACCTGTATGACGATCCTCGGGTCGAGATGCTGGTGGTCGATCACCAGCAGATTCGCCCGTTCGAACGTCACTTGCCATTCCCTGGGCAGGTGCGCGCGATGAACCGCTTCGATGTGCTGATGAACGGCCATCGTACCGCTGGCGACGGCCGCCCGACGTTCTGTAACAGTTGCAACCTGGCGGTCGCCGACTTCTACGGGCGTGCGGCCTGGTGGCAAGGCGGTGTCGACGCGGTGGTCACGGGTGATTCGCGCAAGGAACAGAAGCATTACTTCACTTGGATCATGCGCCTGGCCCAACGTTTGGGGCTGAACGTCGACGAGTGTCGGCGCCAGGGATTTCGCGGCCTGCTCCAGGCCCTTGATGGTGTGGCCCAGGTGTATTTCGTCGAACTGTTCGGTGAGGGCTTCGACGAACAGCGGGCTGAACGTCGGGTGGCCAGCGGCAGCGAAAGCGCCGACCCGGACTTCATCAGCATCTACGACCTGGTGAGCTACCGGGTGGAAGACCACTGGGAGTTGATTACCGAGTTTCTCGGTTTCCGCTTCGAAGAACTGGCGTTCAGTTTCACCGAATCAGACTGCGCGAACCCCATGCTGATGGCGCACTTTCGCGGGCTCAAGGCGCAGTACGTACAGGGTCGTCACTACCATGACGGTATCAGCGAATACCTGGAGCTGGCCCAGGGCTTGATGCGCAAAAAGGAAATGCCCCAGCGCCTGATCGACCTGGCACTGTCGGCCTACGCCGGGGCCGAAGGCAAGGACGCTCGTCGGGCGCTGGCGAACCGTTTCGCCAGCGAGGCGTTCGGGCTCGACGAGATACAACTGACTTGTCTGCAGTTCGCGCCCTTCGTCGAGCGTGGCCGCGAGCTGTCGAGCTTCATCACGACCTGTCACCCTGAGCGCCTGGCAGATCTGGAGGACCTTCACGGCGTCCTGGCCGGTAGTCGCCAGGACAGCGCTCTGAGCCTGTGGCTGAACCAGGTCAGCGGCTTGCCGTTGCCGGCGCTACGTAGTCTGTACGCCCATCAACAGATCGATTTCGATAGCGACAGCAGCCTGATTGCCCGGGTTCGCGCCGGTGATCCGCATAAGGGCCGGATAACCCGTTTCGACCCGGCCACGGGTGAAAACGTGGTTGAACTGGTGTCGGGGCGCTAAGTGATGGACATGACAGGAGGTCATTTCCAGCGCTTCATCGAGCAGGCCCGGGAACGGCGCGAACTGGTGGTGCAACCACGCATGGGCTTCGGCGGACTGGCGCCGATGCGCGCCGGGTTGGCCGCGGTGGCCGGGTTGCCCTGCGCCACCATCGGAACCATCACCCTGGACARTTACACCCGGGTCGGTGATTACCAGAGCGCGCTGCAGTGCCTGAACAGCGACAGCCCACTGAACGGTTTCCCGATCATCAGCCATCCGCTGGAAGCGGTGCGTGGCATGCTCGATGGGCTCTACGGCCCGTCGTTCCCGATCCAGGTCCGYCATGGCACCGCCCAACCGCAGCATGTTTTCAAGYGGTTGGCGGCCCTCGGACTCGACGCCACCGAAGGCGGCCCGGTGTCCTACTGCATGCCTTACAGCCGTTTGCCACTGGCGCGGGCAGTCGAGGCTTGGGCGCAAAGTTGTCAGTTGCTGACCGATGCCACTGCCCATGGTCATATCGAGAGCTTCGGCGGTTGTTTGCTGGGTCAGCTGTGCCCGCCGTCAATGCTGATCGCGATGACCTTGCTCGAGGCTTTGTTCTTTCGCCAGCAGGGCATTCGCAGCGTCTCGTTAAGCTACGCCCAAGGCACGTCCATGGCCCAGGATTTCGGAGCTTTGCAGGCCCTGCGCGAACTGGCTGCCGACTATCTGGACGGCGTCCATTGGCATGTCGTGGTGTATTCCTACATGGGGGTCTTTCCCTCCACCGGTCATGGTGCTCGCCGCCTGATCTATGACAGTGCGCGCCTGACCCAGGCTGCCGGCTGCGAGCGATTGATCGTCAAGACCGTTGCCGAATCCCGGCAGATTCCATCGGTCGAGGACAACCTCGAAGCCCTGGCAATGGCGGCCGAAGCCGCCGCGGGCGACGCACTGGAGATCGACCCGGTCAGTGAAGGCTATCGCCAGGAAGTGTTGTTCGAGGCACGGCAACTGGTGGAAAGCACGCTGGACCTGCACACCGATATTGGCGTCGCGTTACTCCAGGCTTTCGCCCGTGGGCGGCTCGACATTCCCTACTGCCTGCACCCCGACAACCCTGGCCGCGCCACGACCCGCATTGACGACCACGGTGCCTTGCGTTGGGGCAATGTCGGTGGCCTGCCGTTGCCCCAGAGCTGCGGTCTTTCTTCGATCGGACCGGGTATTACCTCGTCCGAATTGTTCCAGATGTTGCATTACACGGTGAACCGTTATGACCAACCCTTGCACTGACTCCACTTTGGCGCCGCTGATTCTGGTCGACGCCTATTCCACCGGCGCTCTGCTGGCCCAGGCTTTGGCGGAGCATCGCCCACTGCTGCATGTGCGTTCACGCAACGACATGCCACCGGCCTTTGCCGCGAGTTGCCCGCAGACACTGTTCCGCGTGCACTACGGCGTGCATGAGGAAGGCCTTGAACCGTTGCTGGAAAAGCTCGCGGCCCAGGCGCCAGCGGCGGTGTTGACCGGCAGCGAATTCGGTGTCGAATTGGCGGATTTGCTGGCCGCCCGTCTCGGCCTGCCCGGTAATGATCCCGAATACTCTGCCGCCCGTCGTGACAAATCACTGATGGCCGAACAGGTCGCTGCTGCCGGATTGCCGGTGGCTGCGCAACTGCGTACCGCCTCCAGCGCAGAGGCTCTGGCCTGGTTCCAGGCTCGTGGCGAATCGACGGTGGTGGTCAAGCCACTGGACAGTGCGGGCTCCGATAATGTGTTCATCTGTCAYGATGCCGCTCAACTGCATGCGGCCATCGACTGCATTCTCGGCGCTACTAACCTGATGATGCGCAGCAACC
This sequence comes from Pseudomonas sp. 05N434, assembly GCF_056396965.1. Taxonomy (NCBI): domain Bacteria; kingdom Pseudomonadati; phylum Pseudomonadota; class Gammaproteobacteria; order Pseudomonadales; family Pseudomonadaceae; genus Pseudomonas; species Pseudomonas sp. 05N434. The sequence goes on along the minus strand of NZ_JBFTMK010000024.1, from coordinate 23,669 downwards.
GGGCGCTGTTGTTGCAGGAATACCTGGAGGGCGACGAGTACGTTATCAACAGTGTCAGTCATCAGGGCGAGCACTGGATCACTGATGTCTGGAAATGCACCAAGACGTTGAGCGCCGACGGTCGCAAGATCTATGACCGTGAAGACCTGCTGCCCGCCGATGCGCCGGAGCTTGATGGGCTGATCGATTACGTCGAAGGCGTGCTCGATGCCTTGGCCATCACCCACGGTCCGGCCCATACCGAAGTGATCCTCACGACTCGCGGCCCGCGCCTGCTGGAAACCGGTGCCCGTCTTTCCGGGCTGGCCAACCCACCGGCGCTGCAAGCGGCGACTGGCAACGACCAGGTCGCGCTGACCTGCACCAGCTATCTGGAGCCGGCCCGACTGGCATCGTTTCCCAAGCGCTATCGCTTGCAGCAGCACGCCCGCGGACTAAACCTGATCGCCCGCCATAGCGGCGTCTTCGCCCAACTCGATGTACGCAAGCGCCTGGAGGCTCTGCCGAGCTTTTATAACGCGCGCTTTCGTTTTACCGAAGGTCGCCCAAAAACGCCGACCATCGACCTCAACAGCTCGCCGGGTGCCGTATTCCTTGTGCACCCGAGCGCCGACAGAATCCGCCAGGACCATGAAACCTGGCGTGAATGGGAGAAAGACTGGTTGTAGTGACAGACGCCCCATCCCCGGGGTTTTCAATCATCACAGGAAGACACTTATGAGCGCTCATACCCGTACTAAACGATTGACGGTTCCGCAACTGGTCGCGATGAAGGGCCAACAGAAAATCGTATCCCTTACGGCGTACTCCAGCTCTATTGCCAGGTTGATAGACCCAATCGTCGATTTCATTCTGGTCGGTGACTCTACTGCTATGGTCGGCTATGGTCGGGCCTCGACGCTGAGTATGCAGCTCGAAGAAATCATCGGACACACCCGGGCCGTGGTCGACAGCACGCGCCTGTCTTGCGTCATCGCCGACATGCCTTTCGGCAGCTATCAGGAATCTAACGAACAGGCCTTTCGCAATTGCGCGCAGGTCCTGGCGCGCACCGGTTGCGATGCCGTCAAGCTGGAAGCCAACAAGGCCCTGGCGGGTACCGTCGAGTTTCTGGTGGCACGCGGTATTCCGGTCATGGCCCACGTCGGGCTGATGCCGCAGTTCGTCAATGTCATGGGAGGGTTCAAGGCCCAGGGCCTGACCGCCGAAGCCGGTGCGATGATTGCCGAGGACGCTCGGGCCAACCTCGAAGCCGGTGCCTTCAGTCTGCTGCTCGAGGGGGTGGCCGAAGGCGTGGCCCGGCAAATTACCCTGGATTCGAAAATGCCCACCATCGGCATTGGCGCCTCACCGGCCTGTGACGGCCAGGTGCTGGTGACCGAGGACGTGCTGGGTCTGGGCGGTGAACAGGTGCCGCGCTTCGTCAAGCAGTACGCTGATGTCGGCGCGGTGATTCGCGGCGCTTGTGAGCGTTTTGCCGAAGAGGTGCGCGATGGCCGCTTCCCTGAATCGCGGCATTGCTATGGGCTCTAGGCATAGCTATGGTTCTTCGCTGATAGCCTGGGCCAGTTTCTTCAGGGCCAGGGGAATATCCTTGCTCCAGTCGAGGGTGTAGCTCAGGCGCACGTGATGCCGCCAGGCCCCCTGCTGGCTGAATATTTCCCCGGGGGCGATAACGATGCGCTGGGCCAGCAAGCGCTCGAACACCCGCCGCATGTCCACCGAGTGTCTGGCCTCGAGCCAGAAGGTCGCTCCGCCTTGCGGGGCGACAACCCGTAACTGGCCATCGCCGTGCGCCTCCAGCAAGGCCTCCATCCGTTTCATCCGGTCCAGCAGCATGGCCCGCAGCACCATTAGATGCTGGTCGATGCGCTTGGAGCTGAAGAGTTTGGCGATCGCTTTCTGACGGATCGGCGACAGACGAAATGCCCGTTCCAGAAATAGCCGATGCAACTGAGGCCCGTGTCGGCGACACAGTACATAACCATAGGGCGCTTCCGAGCCGATGATCTTGTCGAAGGTTGAGAACACCAGCAGCTTTTCCGGATCGGCAAAATCGCGATAGCGCGCGGGTTTGGGAGAGAAATAGAACTCGCCGTAGCTGTCGTTTTCGAACAGCCAGACATCCCGCTCCGCCAGCCAGCGACAGATTTGCTGTTTATCCTGCGCCGGCATCAGCTTGCCTTGGGGAATATTCACGGTCGACGACAGCACCGCCAGCCGAATGGGCTCACGCCTGAGCAACTCACTGAGCGTGGACAGATCGAAGCGTCCATCCTCGCCGAGCGGGACTTCGATCACGCGAATCTTTGCTGCCTGCAGTTGACGCAGGATCGCCCATGAGCAAGGCGACTCCACCAGCGCCACAGTGCCCCCCAGATTCAAGGCGCTGAGGGACAATTCCAGCACACTGCGCAGGTCCGAGCCGATAAACACGTGCTCGGCCTGCCAGTAGCTGTGAGTGGAACGGGTGTAGCGGTCGGCCAGGGCGCCGCGTAACTCGGGCTCGCCGAACGGCTGATAGAGTGGCRCATGGGAGCGCGGGTATTGCCGGGCCAGTTCGCGCTCCATCATCAACAACGGGTTTTCCAGCGACAACAACATCGCCGGCGCGTCGCTGCTAAGGGCCAGCATCCCCGGCTGGCGCGCGTTGGAGAATACGCTGTCCAGCAGATTGGGCGAGCCCTCGTTCAATAAGGGGGCCGGCATCGCCTTGGTGAAATAACCGAACTTGGGTTTGGCATAGATCCGTCCCTCGTCTTCGAGAAGCGAATAGGCGTACTTGGTCGTCGACACCGACACATTCAGGCGCCGGGCCAGTTGCCGCAAGGACGGCAATTTCTGTTCACGTTCCGAATTGGCGGTTTCGATCAGCTCGACCAGATAGCGGTACACCGCCTGATAGGCGAAAGAGGCGTCTTTGGTTGTAACCAGGCTCACTTGTTGAAATTCCTGTGTGCCCACTGCACGAAAACGCTGGCGACCTGAAGCGGCAAGCCTGAGGTATGTTTTTCCAGGTGTTCTCCGGCGATGATCTGGGACCTGATGGCAATGCCATCAAGCAAAACCAGGAGACACTCGAAAGGAAATGGCATGCTCTTCATCCCTGTAGTGATTGCCAATAAAACTATTCTTGCATAACTGGGCAGCGTTCCCGCGTTACCGGACAGGCTACGGATGGAGGAGGGGGGGGGCCAATATGCAAAATCCCCGTATCAGCGAGTGATTACGGGGATTTTGTGTCTATCGAGGTCCGTGGAAAACCACGGTTCCTCTTTACACGTTGAAGCGGAAGTGCATCACGTCGCCATCCTTGACGATGTATTCCTTGCCTTCCAGACGCCATTTACCAGCTTCCTTGGCACCGGCTTCACCCTTGAACTGGATGAAGTCGTTGTAGGCGATGACTTCGGCGCGGATGAAGCCTTTCTCTAAGTCGGTGTGGATCACGCCAGCAGCTTGCTGCCGCCCTGATCGCCGACTCCTCGAACAAGACCCAGCGCGGCATGATCATCGCAGGCCGGACAGCCGAGTCGCTCAAGAACATTGTCAATGGCACCAGCGCGGTGTCCAGCCTGGTGTCGCTGATCTACCAGGCTTCCAGCGAGCAGGCGTCAGGTTTGCAACAGGCCAGCGTCGGGCTTGAGCAGATCGATGAAGTCACCCAGAAGAACCATTCCAGCTCGCAGGAATGTGCGCTGGCGGCCCGCGACCTTTCGGAGCGGGTATCGCTGATGCAGCGGGTGTTGGGGCGTTTCAAGGTCAAGAGGGCCTAGCCACAAAGCCCCGTCGGGCAACGAGGCTACGGGTCCGGCCTCGTTCCTCAAGTGCGGGGTGCCAATAAAATGGCGATTACCGTTCATCTGAAATGGTTTTTGCCTACCGTTAACGGGTTATTGACACTTCTCGCCCGGCGTCATGATAATTGCGCGCCATTTCCGGGCGCAGGAGCGTCCGGAAGGGTGATCGGTGAATGATCGGTGATGAACGGCGGAAAAGTGATTTCTCATTTTCTTCCAACGGCACTATCCCGCATTTAAAGCTTCCAGCCCCGAGTTTCAGGGTTCGGCCCAGCCAATTTCGCTGACTTAACAGTCTCCCCCTGAGCCTGGCTCGGGGCGCTTGTGTACGTCATTAGAAAAAGTCCCTCGCGAGCAGGCGTCGAGGGGCCGATCACGCTCGTGTTGTATCCGGTTCAAAGGGAAAGGGAGTTGCATTTGAGTCAGGTCACCTTAGCCATCCGCGATCTGCGTGATGAGCAGATATTGTTGCGCGAGGGCGGTTTTTATTGGGTGGCTGTGGATCAGGCGCGCGATGCGGCGACGCTGGCAGCCCAGTGCCTGGCAGCGATGCCGGCCGATGCGCGAGCGATGCTGGTGTGTTGCGGGCATTCAAGTCGGGACGTCGCCCAGAAGATGGCGGCCTATGCCGGCCCCGGCGAGCTGAAGCTGTTCGACATCAACGAAGCCGACGTCGGCCGGGCCCTCAAGTCGCTGGTCGGCGAGCTGACCCGTGCAGCGCCGGTGGCCGGCAGTGCCATTGTGCTGATGCTGCCCACCAGCGCCTGGCAGAGCGAAGTCGCGCCAGGGCTGCGGCACTGTTGCCAGGCCCTGGGGCAATGGTTGGGGCGACGCCAATGCACTTTGCTGATGATCGGTCACGGCCAGGCGCCTCAATTGCATGAGCGTCTGTTGCGGCTCAACGAGACCATTTCAGGGCTTGCCCAGCTCTATCGCCGTGACGGCGGTATTCATTACCAACTGCACTATTGGCACAGCGAGCTGGGCGTGTGCAGTGGGCAGGCGTTCGAGCTGGAGTTGCGCGTGGACGGTTTTGCGCTGTCGGCCAATGAGCAGAGCGGCGCGCAACTCACCCACACCGACGATCAGCGCATCTACCTGACCCAGCGTGCCGTGCTCGAAGGCGCACCGCCGTTGTCGGATCAGTGGAGGCTGTTCGAGAACCGCGAGGACTTGCTCCAACAAGCGAGCCGCGCCCGCGCCGCCAGCATCATCGTCGCCATCGACAGCAACTTGCAGGTCGAGGAATTGGCCCGTCAGATCCATGCCTTGCGCAAGCGCTGCGGTAGCGCGCTGAAAATCATCGTACGTGAAATGGAGCCCTGCCTGCGTTACCGGGACGAGCGTCTGCTGGTGTCCTGTGGGGCCAACATGACGGTGCCTTATGGCACTACGCTGGCGTACTTCTTCAGCATTATCGACAGCGCCCAGGGCCAGACCTGGCGTCACAGTCGTACCTCCGACCTCCAGTCGCTGTTCAAACGCCTGCGTCCACCTGCCGAGCGCGGTCTGTTGTTGCCGCGCGAATTCATCAGCACGGTGGAACGCGTCTATGGCGGTGCCTCCGGTGAAATCAGCCACCAGATGCTCAGGCTGACACCGCGCGGTGGCCTGGAGATCGAGCAGTACCTCAATCAGATCGACCTGCGTCGTTTCGGTGATGTCGCCTGCGTGGTCGATGGGGCTTTTTATCTGTTCCTGTTTGCCTGTCGCGCGGATGGGCTGGAGCCGGCATTGGAGAATATCTGCCGGCTGGCCTGGCGCGATCTGTTCAGCGACATCCAGATTCTCTCCGGCGTCGACGCCTTGCCGCGCGAGGCTTTCCTTGCGCAGGCGTCGCTGCCTTCCAGGCTCCCTCCGGTAGAAGAACGCGGGGCCGCTGGCGCTGCCGACGTCGCCGAGTGTGGCGCTTATTCTCCTGAACGCATCACGCTTGCCATTGCGGGGCATTGTCCATGAGTTATTCCGAACTGCTTCAGGTAATCGGCCTTAGCAGCCTGTTGACCCTGGCGCTGATCCTGGTGCTGGCCAGGGTGGGGCGCCATCTTCTCGATGTTGTGCAGGGCTTCTTGCCCCCGCGTTACCTGAAATCCGGTGGGGTGCGGCGCCGCGCCCCAGCCCGGAGTGAGCCCCATGAATCGGTCTGAAGTCGCTTATCCAACGCCAGTGCCCGTCTGGCCGGGCCTGGGGGCGTGGAACCTGTACTTCATCCTCAAGTTTGCACTGCGGCCTGGCTGGCCAGCGCCAATGTGCTGGCCCTGCATGCGCGCAGCGAACCGGCCGCAACGTCGACCAGCGACGCCCCCGTGGCGGCAGCGAGCTCCGCCGAGCCGGACAGTGCGACGCTTGAGGCGTACCTGCAGAAGTTCTACAGCACCGAAGCCGGGCGTCAGGTGGAGTTCATGCCGTCGACCTCTGCCGCGCAGCCGTTCGACCTGTTGCTGATCAATATCTGCTCCATGGCCTGGGATGATCTGGAAGCCGTGGGCCTGCGCGATAACGCACTCTTTCAGCAAATGGACGTGATTTTCGACAGCTTCAACTCGGCCACCGCCTACAGTGGCCCGGCTGCCATCCGTTTGTTGCGCGCTAGCTGCGGGCAGGTCCCCCACATGCAGCTCTACGGCACTGCGCCACCGCAGTGCATGTTGATGGCCGACCTGAGCAAGCTGGGCTTTGCCAGCGAAGTGATGCTCAACCACACCGGCCAGTTCGAAGGTTTTCTTGACGAAGTCCGTGCCCAGGGCTCGTTGCCGGGGCCTGCTGTGAATACCAGCAAACTGCCCCGTGCATTGGTGGGCTTCGACGGTTCGCCGATCCTGCGCGATTCGCAGGTCCTGGACACTTGGTGGAAGCACCGTGAAGCCGGGACGAACGAGCGCGTGGCACTGTTCTACAACACCACCACGCTGCATGACGGCAACCGTGCGCTGACCCCCGATGGCGGCACCAAGAGCGCCGATTACAAACCGCGTGCCCAGGGGCTGATCGATGACCTCAGTGGCTTCATCAAGCAACTGGAGTCGACTGGCCGGCGGGTGGTCGTGGTGATCGTACCGGAGCATGGTGCGGCGCTGCATGGCGATCGCATGCAGATCTCCGGCATGCGCGAGATCCCAAGCCGGTCCATCACCCACGTGCCGGTCGGTATCAAGTTGGTGGGCATGGGGCGCAACGCCAATTCCGCTCCACTGCACATCGCCGAGCCGAGCAGTTTCCTGGCCCTGTCGGAAATTATCAGCCGTCTCTACACCGCCCAGCCCCAGGGCGATGGCCAGGGTCCCGACTGGCCGGCCCTGCTGAGCAACCTGCCGCAGACGGCGGCAGTTTCCGAGAACGCTGGCACCGTGGTCGTCGACTACGCCGGAAAACCTTACGTACGAATCAAGGAGAAAGGTGGATGGCTGCCCTACCCACAGCGCTTCAAGTGAAAGCCAGGGCGCAGTCGCGTGCGGATCGTGCCGACGACATCGCCCGTTTGAAACTGGAGATCGAGCTGCCCGAACTGGACTACGTGGACATTTCGGCGCAGATCGAATTGCAGAAGGCCCTGCATCGCTGGCCACTGCTGGGAGAGGTGGAGCGCCTGCGAACGGCGGTCCTGGTACCGACACGAAAGTCTGAGCAGGAGGCGCTGTCGTGACAGCTCTGAGCCTGCGAGGTCTGCGCGGGGGCGTTGGCACCAGCGCGTTGGTGGCGGCCATTGCCCATGCATTGCATCGTCTTGGCGAGCGCGTACTGCTGGTCGACATGTGTCCGCAGAACCTGCTTCGCCTGCATTTCAATGTCCGGGTCAGCGAGCGCAGCGGCTGGGCGCGCGCCATGATCGACGGGGAGGATTGGTACACCCAGGCCTGGACCGTGCAGCCGGGATTGGACGTGCTGCCTTATGGCCGCCTGAAACTGGCCGAGCAGGAGCAGGTCGAGCAAAACCTGCGCAAGACGCCGGAGCTGTGGCTTCACCGACAGGCCAGTCTCGCCGAGCGCTTTGACTGGATTCTGTTCGATGTACCGCTGCGCCTGCCCGGTCATTCCCGTGTCGGGCCTTGTGCGTTGCGCCTGCAGGTTGTCGAGGCGGATGCCGCCTGCCATGTGCTGTTGCAGCAGGAAGAAGACCCTAGCGAGTATCTGCTGATCAACCGCTTCGACCCGGTCAGTCAATTGCAGCGCGACCTGCAACTGATCTGGCGCAAACAATATGGCGACCGGCTGTTGCCACTCAACGTGCATCGGGATGAAGCCATGCACGAAGCCCTGGCCTTCAAGAAGCCGGTGGGGGCTTATGCCCAGGCCAGCCTAGCGGCCCAGGACGTGTTGAGCCTGGCCACCTGGTGCCTGGCTCGACGCCTGGAGGCCGTATGATTGCCCGCATTTTCCCGTTTGCCCGCTTGTATCGGCGCTATGACAGTGGCTTGCCGGTTGCGCTGCTGCTGGCGACATTGAACGCCTTGGCGTGGATGTTCTTTCGTCTGGAGTCGCCGAGCTGGCGCTATGTGCTCGATCAGCCAAAGCGCTGGTATCCGCAACTGGCCCATCGGTCACCGAGGCTGGGCGACCCGCTGCGTTATGCCGTGCAAAGTCTCTGGCTGCTGCTGGTTCGCCCGGTACCGCGGCGGGCCAGGAGACTGGCGTCCCCCGATTGGCTCAAGGCCCTCGGGAGGCGATATCTGCGCCTGGGGGCGTGGATGGGGGAGGCGCTGGAAAGCGCACCCCGGCGCGCCTGGACCAACCAGCAGATTCGCCAGGGCAGCCATTGGTGGAAGGGGCTGGACCGTCGCAACCAGCGGCTGATCAACGTGGCCCTTGGGGCCGTCGCCTTCATGTTGATGTTGTTGTGCATCACCGAGCCTTTCGGCTACCTCGCCCAATTGGTCTTAGTCCTGTTGTTGTGGGGCCTGGCCATGCTTGTGCGACGGGTGCCGGGGCGTTTTACGACATTGCTGATGGTGGTCTTGTCGGTCATCGTCTCGTGCCGTTACCTGTGGTGGCGCTACACCTCCACCCTGAATTGGAACCAGCCGCTGGACCTGGCGTGCGGATTGATCCTGCTGGTGGCCGAAACCTATTCGTGGGTGGTGTTGATCCTCGGTTACATCCAGACCTGCTGGCCTTTGGGCCGCAAGCCGGCGCCGCTGCCACGCGACACGCGGCTGTGGCCCAGCGTCGACTTGTTGATCCCGACCTACAACGAAGATCTGTCCATCGTGCGGGGCACGGTGTATGCGGCCATGGGCATCGACTGGCCGGCCGACAAACTGAACATCTACATTCTCGACGACGGCAAGCGCGAGAGTTTCCGCCAGTTCGCCGCGCAAGTCGGTGTCGGCTACATCACCCGCAACGACAATCGTCACGCCAAGGCCGGTAACCTCAACCACGCGCTGACGTTGCTCGACAGCGAGCTGRTCGCCATTTTCGACTGCGACCATGTGCCCGTGCGCTCATTCCTGCAAATGACCACTGGCGGTTTCTTGCGTGATCCGAAACTGGCGCTGGTGCAGACCCCGCATCACTTCCTGTCGCCAGACCCCTTCGAGCGCAACCTCAATGTGTTCCGCGAGCGCCCCAACGAAGGCGAGCTGTTCTACGGGATGGTCCAGGACGGCAATGACATGTGGAACGCCGCGTTCTTTTGTGGCTCGTGCGCGGTGCTGCGCCGCGCGGCGGTGATCGAGATCGGCGGCTTTGCCGTCGAGACCGTGACCGAGGACGCCCACACAGCGCTGCGCTTGCACCGCAACGGCTGGAACTCGGCCTATATCAAGATCCCTCAGGCGGCGGGCCTGGCCACCGAGAGCCTGTCGGCGCATGTCGGCCAGCGCATTCGCTGGGCCCGAGGCATGGCGCAGATCTTCCGCACCGATAACCCCTTGCTCGGAAAGGGCCTGACCTTCTTCCAGCGCATCTGCTACGCCAACGCGATGATGCATTTCCTGGCCGGTCTGCCGCGCTTGGTGTTCCTCACGGCGCCGCTGGCTTTTCTGTTCCTGCATGCCTACATCATCTACGCGCCGGCGCTGATGATCCTGCTGTACGTGCTGCCGCACATGATCCACGCCAGCCTGACCAACTCGCGAATGCAGGGCGCCTATCGCCAGACGTTCTGGGGCGAGGTGTACGAGACCGTGCTGGCCTGGTACATCGCACGCCCCACCACGGTGGCACTGTTGAACCCCAGCAAGGGCAAGTTCAACGTGACCGCCAAGGGCGGCCTGATGGAGCGCAACCAGTTCGACTGGAAAATCGCCCAGCCGTACTTGCTGCTGGCGTTGTTGAACGTTGCGGGCCTGGGCTTTGCCGCCTGGCGTCTGGTCTGCGGACCCGACAACGAGATCGCCACCGTGTGGGTGAGCATTCTCTGGGTCATCTACAACCTGCTGATCATCGGAGCCGCCGTGGCGGTGGCCGCTGAAGTGCGCCAGGTTCGCCAGACCCACCGAGTGCACGCCAAGTTGCCCGCTGCGGTGCGCCTGGAGAGTGGTCATTCTTACCCCGGCACATTGCAGGACTATTCGGACGGTGGCGTGGGCATCCAGCTCGACGCTTCGTTGTCGCTGCCGTTGGGCGGGCGTATCTCGCTGATGATGCAGCGCGGCGATCGCGAGTTCCTGTTCCCGGGCCACATCAGCCGCAGCCACAAGAATTTCGTCGGTATCAGTTTCACCGCCCTCAGTACGCAGCAGAAGATCGATTTTGTGCAGTGCACCTTCGCCCGTGCCGACGCCTGGCTCAACTGGGGCGAGAACTTTGCCCCGGATCGTCCGCTGCACAGCTTCGTCGACATCCTCAAGCTTGGCGGCATCGGCTATTACCGCCTTTACGAATACCTGCCTGCCTGGGTCCGTCGCATCGCCCGCCCGCCGCTGCGCCTGTTGCGCGGGGTGTTCAGTTTCCTGCCGCGTATGCCAGCGGCTTCCCCTTTTTCCGATTCCCGATCAGTGAGCGCACTATGAGCGGCTTCTTCAGCAAACACCTTGTTGCCAGTCTGGCGCTCCTGACCATGGATTGCGCCCAGGCAGTCACCGAGCCAACACCTGACATGCCAGCTGCGGTCAGCAGCCTACCGGGCTGGAGCACCGCCTATAGCTTTGAACAGCTGGGGCGTCCTGCCGACAACCTGTTGCTGGGTATCCGTAACAGTGACCAGATCGAATTCAGCCTGCGCCGCGACCGCATCGCCAGCGATGCAAAATTGCAGCTGGAATACACACCGTCGCCTTCGCTGTTGCCCCAGACCTCGCACTTGCGTGTGTATCTCAACGACGTGCTGATGAGCGTTGTACCGATCGAGAAAGACCAGTTGGGCAGGAAGGTCACCCAGTCGGTGGCGTTGGATCCGCGCCTGGTTTCCGATTTCAACCGCGTGCGCCTGGAGTTCGTCGGCCATTACACCGATACCTGCGAAGATCCGGCCAACAGCACGTTATGGTTGAACGTTGGGCGTAGCAGTCAGATCCAGGTGCAGGAGCAGCCTCTGACGCTCAAGAACGACCTGGCCTATTTCCCGATGCCTTTCTTCGACATCCGGGGCCAGGGCAAGCCGGTTGTCAACCTGGTCTTCGCCGACGCGCCGACGCTGGGCGAGCAACGTGCTGCCGGTATCCTGGCATCCTACTTCGGCAGCCAGGCCGGTTGGCGTGGTGCACAGTTCCCTGTGCTGTTCGACCAGTTGCCGCCCGCCGACGGGCAGAATCGCGCCCCGTCGGCCATTGTCTTCGCGACCAACGATCACCGCCCGTCCTTCCTGGCCGACATGGACACGTACCCGGCCGTGGATGCGCCTGTGGTGCAAATGATCGACAACCCCCAGGACCCTTACAGCAAGGTGTTGCTGGTATTGGGCCGCAACGACGATGACCTGGCTGTGGCCGCCCGTGCCCTGGCCTTGGGCGGGGACCTGTTCCGTGGTTCGCGTGTAACCGTCAACCAGGTCCGGCAGCTCAAGCCCCGGGTGCCTTATGACGCGCCGAATTGGGTGCGTACGGACCGTGCGGTGCGCTTCGCCGAGCTGATCAAATACCCCGAGCAGCTTCAGGCGAATGGCCTGCAGCCACGGCCGATCACCGTGGACGTGAATCTGCCGCCCGACCTGTTCGTCTGGCGCAGCCAGGGAATTGCACTGCAAACCCGGTTCCGTTACACGCCACCGTCGGTCAACGACGAATCGCGCCTGGCCGTCAGCCTGAACAACCAGTTCATCACCAGCCTGGCACTGCAAGGCAAGGCCGGCAGCCGTCTGGAGGAGTTGCGCCTGGCGGTGTTGTCCAGCGAATCGGCTGACCTCAACGAAAAGCTGCTGGTGCCTGGGTTGAAGATTGGCGATCGCAACACCTTGCGTTTCGACTTCAACTTCGCCAGCACCTTCGGCAGCGCCCAGCGCGATCGTTGCCAGACGTCGCTGCCGGTGAACAACCAGGCGGTGATCGATGAAGAATCGACGATCGACCTGACCGGCTACCATCACTACATCGCCATGCCCGACCTGCGCGTCTTTGCCCGCAGCGGTTTTCCGTACAGCCGCATGGCCGACCTGTCGGAAACCCTGGTGATGGTCCCGGCTCGCAGCCTTCCTGTACAACTGAGCACCTTGTTCGAGACCATCGCCGCCATCTCCGCGCGCACTGGGCTGCCGGCGTTCGGCCTGCGCCTCTCGGACAATTGGGACGACGCGAAGGCGGATGTCGACCTGCTCGTATTCGGCGCCATGGCGCCGGGAGTGGGCAATGGCGCCGATGCCAACCTGGTGCTGGACCAGACTCGTGACTGGCTGTTGAAACCTGCCAGTGAGCACAATGGCAAGTCACCCCGGGCCGGCCAGCTCAGCGATGAACGCGACCAGGGGACCAACCGCGTCGAAGTCAGCGCCCAGGCACCGATCGCTGCCATCGTCGGCCTGCAATCGCCCCGTCATGAACAGCGCAGCATTGTGGCCCTACTGGCCAGCGATGAGGCCGATTACCAACTGCTGCGCGACACCTTGGGCGACAGCGGCAAAATGGACGCCGTGGCCGGCTCCGTGACGCTGATCCGCAGCAGCGGCGTTGGCAGCAGTTGGGTGGGCCAGCAGTACTTCGTCGGTCGCCTTCCGTGGTGGCTGCTGCTTTGGTACCAGTTGTCCGAGCACCCGGTCCTGTTGGCGGGCCTGGCCTTCACCAGCGTTCTGCTGACGGCCTTCCTGCTGTGGCGCGCCCTGCGTTGGGCTGCCCGTCGTCGTCTGGCTGGCCAGGAGTGACCGGGTGAAAGCTGTCGTCGCGCGGGTGCTGACCGCAATCTTTGCCATGCCCGGCTTTGCCGGGGCTGCCCAATGCGCCTGGCCGGCCTGGGAGAATTATCGTCAGGCCATGCTCAGCCCGGACGGACGGGTCATCGACCGCTCCTCGGAGGCGTTGATCTCCACGTCTGAAGGACAGAGCTACGGGCTGTTTTTTGCCCTGGTGGGCAACGACCCTGAAAGCTTCGCCAAGATACTGCGCTGGACCCAGGACAACCTGGCGGGCGGGAACTTTGACCGGCAACTTCCGGCATGGTTGTGGGGGCGCGACAAAGAAGGGCGCTGGCAGGTCCTCGATGGCAACAACGCCACCGATGCCGACTTGTTCATCGCCTATAGCCTGCTCGAAGCCGGGCGCCTGTGGCATCGACCGGCTTACCAGGTCTTGGGCCGCAACCTGCTCTGGCGCAGCGCCGCGCAAAGCTTGCGCAAGCTGCCAGGCCTGGGCGTGATGTTGTTGCCCGGCGATGTCGGGTTCGACAGCGCCGGGCAATGGCGCCTGAATGCCAGCTATCTGCCGCCGCAATTGCTGGCGCGCTTCGGCCAGGAGGCATCGGTCTGGCAGGAGTTGGCCAGCAACGCCCGGCGCCTGTTGATCGAAAGCTCGCCCAAGGGCCTGGCGTCCGACTGGCAACGCTGGGAAGCCGGGCAGGGGTGGGGCGTCGACAGCCAGAAGGGCAGTGTCGGCAGCTATGACGCCATCCGCGTCTACCTCTGGACGGGCATGCTGGCCAAGGACGCACCGGGTCGCTTCGCACTGATCGAACATTTCAGGCCCATGGTCAATCTGACCGCGCGCCGGGGCTATGTGCCGGAAGTCGTCGACAGCGCCACCGGCCTCGACAAGGGCACTGGCCCGGTCGGCTTCAGCGCCGCATTGCTGCCCATGCTGGCCGCCAGTCCGGACAGTGCGGCTGCCCTTGCGGCCCAGCGCCAACGCTTGCAACAACAGCCAGCGTTGGCAGATGACTACTACAACCAGTCGTTGGCGCTGTTCGGCCAAGGCTGGGACCAACAACGTTATCGCTTCGATAAGGATGGACGCCTCGTGCCAGATTGGACGGCTGCATGCGCAAAGTAAACGGTTTTGGGCTGTTGTTGAGCAGCATTTACGGCGTCGCCCTGGCTCAGCCTTTCAGTCCGCCCGACCAGCAGCAATGGCTGTTGGAGCAGATCCGCGTGGGAGAGGCGCTGCATCGCGAAGACCTGGTGCGTGACTCGCTGGCACGCCTGGAACTGATCGCTCCGGACGATCCACAGGTGAAAGTCATCGAGGTCCGCCAGGCGCTGCTGCAACAGAATCGCTCGCAAGCCGAGCGCCTGGTTGCCCAACTGCGCCAGCAGGTGCCTGGCACGGCGCTGCTGCGTCAAGCCGAGAGCTTGCTGAAAATGCACAGTGCCGAGGGCCAGAAGGCTTTGCAAGAAGCGCATTTGCTGGTCACCGCCGGCCGTTCTGAAGACGCCGCCCAGGCCTATCGGCAATTGTTCGGCGATGACATGCCGGACTTTGCCATCACCCTGGAATACCTGAGCGTGCGCAGCGGCATCAAGGGGCAGCGCCCGCGCGTGATCGAGCAACTGCGCGAGTTGGATCAGCAGTACCCCGGCAATGCCTCGTTGCGCCAGACCCTGGCTGGCCTGCTGTTTGCCGAGAAACGCGACGCTGAGGCGCTGGACGTCTTGCATCAATTGGCCCGCGATCCTGGCACCAGCAACAACGCCGCTGAACGCGAATACAATTATTTGCTTAAACAGCCGATAGGGCCCGAAACCGCGCAGGCTTGGCGGACGTTCCTAGCGTWCTACCCCTACACCAGCTTTCGCGCCGACGCGACCCGGCAGTTGCAAGAACAGGAGCAATACCTGGCTGATCCGGCCTGGCAAGCGGGTGTCAAAGGCAAGGCATTGATCGAGGCCGGCGACAACGTCGGTGCCGAAGCTCAGTTGCGCCGGGCGCTCAAGCGTTATCCGCAAGACTCCAACCTGCTTGGTTCCCTGGGGATTTCGCTGATGCGCCAGAACCGGCACGAAGCGGCATACAACGCGTTTGTCCGTGCCTCGGCCATCGAGCAGGACACCGACTGGATGACCAAGTGGCAGGACCTCAAGACCATTAACTACCAGTGGATGTTGTTGCAAAAGGCCGATGAAGCGCTGGAGCGCAAGGACTACCCCGTCGCGAAAAAATTCTATCAGCAGGCGCGCAAAACCCAGCCGAAGGATCCTGCGCCGCTGATCGGCCTGTCCTATGTTGCCCGGGGCGAATCCGATGACATCACCGCCGAAGCCTTGTTGGTGCAAGCGCGCAAGCTTGATCCGAACAACGCGAGTGTGGTGCGTGCCATGGTCCGCCTGTTCCAATCGCAATCACCGGAGAAGGCCGAGCGCTACCTCGACAGCCTGGCGCCCAAGGAACGCGAGGGGTTCCAGAGCGTGCGCCGGGGCCTGACGCTGGAGCGCCTCAATACCCAGGCCGATGGCGCCGCTCGACGCGGCGATTGGCCCCTGGTGGCGACGATCTTGAACGAGGCCCGAGTACTGGACCCGGACAATCCCTGGCTGGTGTACCGCCTGGCCAATGCCCAGCGGGAACTGGGCATTGAGGCCGAGGCCCATCAAAACTTCAACCTGCTGCTGCAACGCCTGGGCCAGGACACCGAGGCGCGCTATGCCCACGGCCTGTTCCTGGCCAATGGTGGGCGTGACGGCGAAGCCATGGACAGCCTGCGACAGATCCCCCGCGCCGTCTGGAACGACAACATGAACGCGCTGTGGGCCAGCCTGCAGCGTCGCCAACTGCTCACCAAGGCTCGGACACTGCATGATGAAGGACGTGAGGCCGAGGCAGAATTGCTGCTGATGGAAGCGCCGACCCCTGACGACTACCTGACCCTGGCTGACTGGGCCCGGCAGCGTGGCGATCTGGTACGGGCCGAGAGTCGCTACCGCAAGCTGCTGGCCAGCGAGCCGAAAAATGCCGAAGCGCAACTGGGCCTGGGCGAAGTGCTGATCGAACGCGGTCGTCCGAACGCGGCCAAGGCCAGCCTGATGGCAGTGACCATGCCAGTACCGGCCCAGGCATCGTTCCAGCGCCGCCTGGCCAATGCCTGGGCGAGGCTGGGTGACAAGGCACGTGCCAACGCGCTGTTCGAGGAGTTGCTCAAGACCCCGCAAAGTGATCCGCTGGTGCATCGGGACGCGGCGCGCCTGTTGTCTTGGCAGGCACCGCAGCTCGCGCTGGATCATTACGCGCGCAGCATGGGCGCAGCCGGGATGATCGAACCGCAACAGGTCGAACCGCGTGACAACCGCGCCATGACCCGGGCGAGTCGTGCCAGGGACAGCGATGACTGGCTGCAGCGCAGCATCCGCAGCGACGTCGACGAGCTGTACCAGCAGCAGAACCCGACGGTGAACCTCTACCACGACATTGCCTGGCGCACCGACAACAGCGCATCGGGCATCTCGGACCTGACCACCCAGACCACCGTCCTGCGCATCGACGCACCCGTGGCGCAGGGGCAGGGTTTCGTCCAGGCCGAAGAGATCAACCTGGATGTCAGCCGTTTCTCCAGTACCGACCAGTTCGGCTTGTGCGCGGTGGTGCAGGGGGGATGTGCCGGCGGTTCACAAAGCGTGCGCGGCACGCTGCTGGGCGTGGGCTGGCATGATGACCGTTGGGCTTTTGACCTTGGTCATACGCCGCAGGAGTTCACGGTGTCGAACTGGGTGGGCGGGGGAACCTACAGCGGTGACTGGAATGACGTGGGTTATCGCCTGACGGCATCGCGGCGACCGTTGACCAATTCGCTGGTGTCCTACGCCGGTGCGGTCGATCCGGTCACCGGTACCCACTGGGGCGGTGTCACGGCCAACGGTTTCACCCTCGGCCTGAGCCATGACACAGGCGGCAATGACGGTGTATGGGCGAGCCTGAGCAACCATTGGCTGCTGGGTGAGAACACTGAAAGCAACCAGCGGCGCATGGCCATGGGCGGCTACTATTATCGCCTGGTGGAACGCGCCGACGAGCGCCTGCGCACCGGTCTGACGCTGATGTACATGGGGTACGACAAGGACCTCAGCGAATCGACCCTGGGCCAGGGCGGTTACTACAGTCCGCAGCAATACTATTCGGTCAGCGTGCCGGTGAACTATGCCTGGCGCAACGCTGACTGGTCGGTCCTGCTCGAAAGCGCGGTGGGCTGGTCGTTCGCAAAAATCGACGGCACGGACCTTTACCCCAAAGACAATGGTGAGGCCGACCTGCAAGATATTCTGGCGCAGTCGAACCGGACCATGGTGGACAGCCCATCCTTGACCAAGAGTGGGAGTAGCAGCAACGGCGTCAACTTCCGCATCCAGGGCCTGTTAGAACGGCGTCTTTCCGAGAACCTGGTGCTGGGGACCGGCATCACCTGGCAACACAGCGAAGGCTACGCCCCAAGCCGCGCCTTGCTGTACTTGCGCTACACCTTCGACCCCTGGCTAGGCAACCTGCCGCTGCCGGTGGAGCCAATCTTGCCGTATGCGGATAGGCGCTAGAGCGGCAAGAAAAACGCAAGAGTGACTGGAAACGCGCATTTTTAACTATTTTCAATCATTTTGATTTTTCAACTCTCTCTATAGTCGTTGCTTTCGTTAAATCAAAATGGAGAAGTAGTATGTCCGTCAATCTGGTCATCAGCTTCAATGTGAAAGAAGAAAAGCTGCAATCCTTCAAGAACATCATGAGCGACGTGAAGATCAATCTGCCGAAGGTGGACGGTTGCCAAACGGTCAAGATTCTCAACCACGTGGAAGATCCACTCGCGTTCACGCTGGTGGAGGCTTGGGACTCGCGTGAAATGCACGGTGCCCACGTCGAGCAGATGATCTCGAGCGGTCAGTGGAGCGTCATCGTCGAGCATCTGAGCAGTGAGCCGGTCAGCGGTTACTTCAGCGAAATGTGATGCTGTAACGTCCAAATGGGGCGGCTAATTTATTGAGAAGCCATAGCAATGACACTCGAAGTAGTACCGGCAGCGCTTTACTCAATGCGCAATGTAAAGCCTATTCTTGCTGACGGTAGCTCGTCCATCCTCCATAAAACGCTTGAAACGAACCTGGAAAACAAGGCGATCTATATCGCCACGCCGTTGATCGTCTACATCAAGCAGGGCAAGCAGATTATTCGCGACTATGACGCCATGTCCCATGTTGTCGACGAGAATCATTTGATTTTCCTCTCCAAGGGCGTTTACACGGTATCGGACTACGTCACTGGCAGTGATATCTTCGAGGCGGTGTTGCTATTTCTCGACGACAAGCTGATCGCCAAATACCTGTCTCGTGCGGCCGGTACAGGCCAGTCGCACACGGACGGCCTGCAGAAAAACGTGCACGGCACTTATACCCTGCACGCCAACGAACAGATTCAGCGCTATATCGATTCGCTGGACTATGTCTACAAGGGCGCGGAGGGCTCCGACGCGCTGCTGGAGTTGAAACTGCTCGAACTGCTGCACCTGATCGCCATTCAGGACAAGTCCTTGCGTTTCCTGCGCAAGCTGTCCTGCGGCGGCAACCGTAAGCGTCGTCTCATCACCGACTTTATGGAGCAGTACTATTCGCACAAGTTGAAGATCGAAGACTATGCCCTGCTGACGGGGCGCAGCGTTTCGACCTTTATCCGCGACTTCAGGCGCAGCTACAACACCACCCCGAACCGCTGGATCATCGAAAAAAAAGTCGACATCGCGCATCAGCTGTTGACGGCTAAAAATTATTCCGTCACCGACGCGGCTGCGGAGGTGGGATATGAAAATACCTCCCACTTCATCAAGGTCTACAAGCAACGGTACGGTGTCACGCCGAAGAAAGCCAAGACCTTCGCAGCAGAACTGTAGCGCGACAAGGCCCAAGCCCCCGCTGCCGCGACAGGGTGTTGTTTGGCCTGTCACAACAGTCGGTTCCTGACCGAAAGCCCTCATCCATAATGCACGCGGCTGACTGCGTCAGAGTGTTTGGATGCGCTATTGGGGCAAGCCATTGCTCACGTTGAAGTCGAACGTATTCCCAGGGAGCGGATACCCAGTGCTGCGACCGCTGTATGACGTTTTGTCAGTCAATCTGTATCTAACGTTCCCCCTTTGACCACCCTACTATCGCAGCCTTGGTCTTGGCGGTTCCCTATGCGTATGACGCGCTGCGACTCGGCTGCGCGCGCTATCTGCTCTACCTTGCCTGGCAAGCGGTCAAGTCCAACACGCCGACCACGGCAGTATGCTGGCGCAATCCATCGTGCTTGGTTTTACACAGATCGTCATTAGCGTGAGCGTCAACGCGCTGATTGCCGTCATGGCTGGCGCCATCGTAGCAGGCCCGTGTGGCAGATCGTGCAACGCTGGCTGATGGGGACGGGGACGGTCCTCGCGAGCTGGCCGTGCGCATGGCCGTAGAAGGGCGGCGCTGAACCGGGCTGTTTGCGGTTGGTGCGGCGCGGTAAACCTGCGTCACCCGGATTTGAGAGCGGCCCCTGTGCATCGCGCCAGGCGCACTAGAGAAAGATCCGAGCGGGTTATCGAAAGCCCCTGACCAACCACCCTGAACGATAAGGACATGAAATGTTGCGCATACTGGGTAAGGCATCGTCGATCAATGTACGAAAGGTGCTTTGGGCATGCGCCGAGATCGAAATCCCCTTTGAGCGAGAGGATTGGGGGTCAGGCTTCAAGTCGACGCACACGCCCAAATTCATTTCGCTGAACCCCAACGCAACGGTGCCGGTGATCCTGGACGACGACTTCGTGCTCTGGGAGTCAAACTCGATCATTCGGTATTTGGCGTCTCGCTATAACGGAGGTCATTTTTACCCGGTCCAACCGAGAGCAAGAGCGCGGGTGGACCAATGGATAGACTGGCAAGCGTCGGACCTCAACAAATCGTGGACGTATGCCTTCATGTCGTTGGTCAGGCATTCGCCTGACCATCAGGACAGCAGAGCCTTGGCAGCCGCTTGCAGCCTGTGGTCAAGGCACATGGAGATCCTGAATCGACAACTCGAATCAACAGGAGCCTACGTCAGTGAAGACGGGTTTTCTCTCGCAGACATACCGATAGGCCTGTCGGTTAACCGGTGGTTTGAAACACCGCTCGATCATCCAGACTTTCCTGCTGTAAGTGCCTATTACGAACGGTTGAGTCGTCGACCTGGCTACCTCCTGCATGGAAGAAACGGGACTCCGTAATAGTTCAGCATGGTGTCAGGCGGCGCCAGGGACATTTGTTCCCATGCTCGACGGCAGAAACGGCCGAATTTTCTTTCTTTATTACTCCAGTCGGCACTATGTGCCACCAGCCTTGAAAGCGTTCATCGAATTCATCAGGGCGGGTGACTTGCGAACCTGATTCAGAACCATCGCGACCGGCAGCTTCACGCCCTGAGGAAGTCAGTCAACCTAAATCGAGGTTCTTCAGGAGCGGTGAACCGCGCTTCCCCAAGGCATTCAAATAGGTGGTTTCTTGTTAACCTGACCGCCTTCTTTCATGGACGAATACCGAGACAAGCCATGGCTAACCTCACCCCGTCACGCCTCGGGAAGATGCTTCAGGGGCTGCTCTTTGCCCTGATTGGTATCGGCTTGTTGGGCATTGCCGTCAATCTCACGCTTGAACGACGCGAATTCCTCGCCCACGCACAGACCGCCGATGGCATCGTCAGCCACTTGAATGCCGGTGGTTCGCATCCCGAGATCGCCTTCACCGCCAGCAGTGGTGAAAAGATTTCATACCCCCAGGGCGGCTTTATTTTTGGCTATCGGCAGGATCAGCCGGTGCGGGTGTATTACCTRCCCGAGCAGCCGGCCAGTAGCGCCGTGGTCGATACCCCTGCTGCACTGTGGGCCACTCCCGGCGTACTGGGTTGTATTGGTCTGCTGTTCACCCTTGCCGGCCTGTTAAGGGTTATCCGCCAGTGCGGTCGCGGCGCAGTTCATTCACATAAAGGACTTTGAACGATGAACTACAACATCCCGATCCCGCTCAATGAGAGTCGCTGGCAGTATCGGACCGCCAGCGGTGGCGGTCTGACCGTAGCCCTGGTGGCGGGCAGTAGCGGTTCGATCATCCTGCGTTCGCCCTAGGGCGAGAACGTCAGCTACCGCTACGGCGGCGTCGGGTTGGGGGGCGGATTTGGCGCGCGCCTGCCGCGTTTCGGCAAGATCAATATCCAGCTCAAGGGTAAGAGCGTAGGGGCAGCCGGTGCGGCGGAGGCTTTTCCCAGCACTGGCAAGGTGTTTGTCAGCGACGCCCTGGTCAGTCGTGACCTGACCAGTGACGACATCACCGGGCCTTGCCTGTATACCGAAGTGGGGGCGGGGTTGGTGGTCGGCGGTTCGGGCTTGATCCCACGCTGCTGGCGTTGGCGGCGGTTCTGAGCTCCAACCCGGCGACCTCGCTCATTGCCTCCTCCACGGTCAACCGGCAGTTGCTGCAGTCGGCCAAGAGGGCGGTGGTCATGGCCGGCATGAACGCCGGTGTGCAGGCCGGTGGAGGCGCCGCAATCTACATGGGCTATCTGTTCTAGTCGCGCATAGCAGGTCGATATAACGCCCAAAAAAAAGCCGCGAATCAACGCGGCTTCTTCGATGCCAACAACGCTACACGTTGAAACGGAAGTGCATCACGTCGCCGTCTTTAACGATGTAGTCCTTGCCTTCCAGACGCCATTTACCGGCTTCTTTGGTGCCGGCTTCGCCCTTGTACTGGATGAAGTCGTCGTAGGCGATGACTTCGGCGCGGATGAAGCCTTTTTCGAAGTCGGTGTGGATCACGCCGGCGGCTTGCGGTGCGGTAGCACCGACGCGGACGGTCCAGGCGCGGACTTCTTCGACACCGGCGGTGAAGTAGGTCTGCAGGTGCAGCATTTCGTAGCCGGCGCGGATTACGCGGTTCAGGCCAGGCTCTTCGAGGCCGAGGGCTTCGAGGAACATGTCTTTCTCTTCGCCGTCTTCCAGTTCGGCGATCTCGGCTTCGATCTTGTTGCAGACCGGAACCACCACGGCGCCTTCTTCTTCGGCGATGGCCTTGACCACGTCCAGCAGCGGGTTGTTTTCGAAACCGTCTTCAGCGACGTTGGCGATGTACATGACCGGCTTGGTGGTCAGCAGGTGGAAACCGCGAATCACCTGCTTCTCATCGGTGCTCATGTTTTTCATCAGGCTGCGCGCAGGCTTGCCCAGGGTGAAGTGAGCGATCAGCTGCTCCAGCAGGCCTTTCTGGACCACTGCGTCCTTGTCACCGCCCTTGGCGTTACGAGCGACTTTCTGCAGCTGCTTCTCGCAGCTGTCGAGGTCGGCGAAGATCAGTTCCAGGTCGATGATTTCGATGTCGCGTTTCGGGTCGACGCTGTTGGAGACGTGAATCACGTTCTCGTCTTCGAAGCAGCGGACCACGTGGGCAATGGCATCGGTCTCGCGGATGTTGGCGAGGAACTTGTTGCCCAGGCCTTCACCTTTCGAGGCGCCGGCCACCAGGCCTGCGATGTCGACGAATTCCATGGTGGTCGGCAGGATACGCTTGGGCTTGACGATGGCCGCCAAGGCTTCCAGGCGCGGATCCGGCATCGGCACGATACCGCTGTTGGGCTCGATGGTGCAGAAGGGGAAGTTCTCGGCCGCGATCCCGGACTTGGTCAGGGCGTTGAACAGGGTGGACTTGCCGACGTTAGGCAGGCCGACGATGCCGCAATTGAATCCCATGGTGTTTCCCCTCGGGTAAGAGTCAGGCCTTCTGGCTGTGCAGGTTTTTCATCGCGCGGTTCCATTCCCCGGCGAGGATATCCGGCAGCACGCCGAGGGCAAAGTCGATGCTGGCATCGAGTTTTTCCTGTTCGGCGCGTGGCGCACGACCCAGGACGAAGTTTGAAACCATACTGGCAACGCCCGGGTGGCCAATGCCAAGCCGCAGGCGGTGAAAGGTATTCTGATTGCCCAGTTGCGCAATGATGTCGCGCAACCCGTTATGACCGCCATGGCCGCCGCCCTGTTTGAGCTTGGCAACGCCCGGAGGCAGGTCGAGTTCGTCATGCGCCACCAGAATTTCTTCCGGCTTTATGCGAAAGAAGCCGGCAAGTGCCGCTACGGCCTGGCCGCTGCGGTTCATGTAAGTGGTGGGAATCAGTAGACGAACATCCTGACCCTGATGCGAATAGCGCCCGGTCAGGCCGAAATATTTGCGATCGGCCACAAGGTTGACACCCTGAGCCTGCGCGATGCGCTCAACAAAAAGGGCCCCTGCGTTATGCCGGGTCTGTTCGTATTCAGCGCCTGGATTTCCCAGGCCAACGATCAGTTTGATGGCAGTCACGATAGGGGCCCTTCCTTGAAGTGGTGGATAACATCGCCGCCATCAGGGAGTGCGGCGAAAGTGGACGACAAGTGCTCATTTACCATTATGTAAACTCCGCGTTCTCGCCCGCTTTCTCGCTACGCTCTAGTCCGCGATGTTTCCGGTCACTCCGGCGTACAGAGTGAAATTACTCTCCAGCGCCTTCTGCAGCTTCTGGAGCAACACGTGGAGCGTGAACGTTGGCAACAGCCAGGTCGTTACCGTGAGCC
>NZ_JBFTMK010000023.1:0-19633 GCF_056396965.1 Pseudomonas sp. 05N434 | reverse complement strand
GCGTCTTGGTGAAGGCAGCGTGCTGTTGACCAGCGAAACTCTTTATCGACGCAAGATCGCGGCGGTTCGTGAGCATTTGCCGGCACTCAAGCATGTACTGCTGTATGACGCCGAGGGTGGGGATACGAACGCCGTTGAGGGCACCCTCAACGTGCATCGATTGCTGGCCGAAGCCGCTGACGATTTTGACATCGCCCGGACAACGGTCGACAGCCCCGCACTTTTACACTTCACCAGCGGGACGACCGGCACCCCCAAAGGCGTGTTGCATGTGCACGGCGCCGCGTTGACGCACCGGGCCACCGCCAAATACGCCCTGGATTTACACCCTGAAGATATTTACTGGTGCAGCGCCGATCCGGGCTGGGTCACGGGGACTTCATACGGGATTTTCGCGCCGTTGCTGATGGGGGTGACCAGCGTGGTCGAGGGCAACGAATTCGATGCCGAACGCTGGTACAGGATTCTCGAAGAGCAACAGGTGACGGTCTGGTACACGGCACCGACGGCCATTCGCCTCTTGATGAAAGCCGGTGACGCCTTGGCGCGCCGCCATCACTTTCCCTGTCTGCGGTTTATTGCCAGTGTCGGTGAGCCGCTCAATCCCGAGGCTGTCTGGTGGGGCAAAGAGGTGTTGGGGCTGCCGATCCACGACAACTGGTGGCAGACCGAAACCGGTGGAATCATGATCGCCAACACGGTCTCGATGGCCATTAAACCGGGCTCCATGGGCAAACCGTTGCCCGGTGTCGAGGCTGCCATCGTCGAGCGCAAGGCGGACGGTTCGCTGGTGTTTCTCGAGGCAAATGAAGTCGGTGAACTGGCTCTGAAACGACCGTGGCCCGCCATGTTCCGTACTTATCTGGGGCAAGAGGAGCGCTATCGACGGAGCTTCGTCGGTGAGTGGTACCTCAGTGGCGATCTGGTGCGTCGCGATGCCGACGGTTATTACTGGTTCGTTAGCCGCGGCGACGACGTCATCAAGTCGGCCGGGCACMTGATCGGCCCGTTCGAGGTGGAAAGCTCACTGATGGAACATCCGGCGGTGGCCGAGGCTGCCGTGATTGGCAAGCCCGATCCTCTGCTGGGTGAAACCGTGAAGGCGTTTGTTTCCCTCAAGAGCGGATTCACCGCCAGCCCGGCCCTGCACGATGAATTGCTGGGCCATGGACGCAAGCGTCTCGGTGCCGTGGTCGCGCCAAAGGAACTGGCGTTCATGCAGGCACTGCCGCACACCCGCAGCGGTAAGCTCATGCGACGTCTGCTCAAGGCCCGGGAGCTGGGTTTGCCGGAGGGCGATACTTCCAGCCTGGAGAAT
Organism: Pseudomonas sp. 05N434; assembly: GCF_056396965.1. Taxonomy (NCBI): domain Bacteria; kingdom Pseudomonadati; phylum Pseudomonadota; class Gammaproteobacteria; order Pseudomonadales; family Pseudomonadaceae; genus Pseudomonas; species Pseudomonas sp. 05N434. The sequence continues at coordinate 18,315 of NZ_JBFTMK010000023.1, read as the reverse complement.
CCGTCATGAGCCTGCAATCGTTGCCCAAGGACTTTGCTCTCGACTTGCTGCGAGACATGGTGCGCATCCGTCGTCTTGAGGAGCGCGCCGGCGAGCTGTACGGGGAGGGCAAGATCCGTGGCTTCCTGCACCTGTACATCGGTGAAGAAGCGGTGGCGGTCGGCGCTTTGCATGCGCTGGCAGCCGACGATGCGGTGGTCGCGACGTATCGCGAACATGGCCATGCCCTGATCAAGGGAGTGCCCATGAACACCATCATGGCCGAGATGTACGGGCGCCAGGAAGGCTGCTCGCGAGGGCGTGGCGGTTCGATGCACTTGTTCGATGCCGGTACACGTTTCTTCGGCGGCAATGCCATCGTCGCCGGCGGCTTGCCACTTACTGTCGGCCTGGCGCTGGCCGAGCGTATGCAGGGTGGATCACGGCTCTCCACCTGCTTTTTCGGTGAAGGTGCCATGGCGGAAGGGGCGTTTCACGAGTCGATCAACCTGGCCGCCTTGTGGCAGTTGCCGATGCTGTTTTGCTGCGAGAACAACCTCTATGCCATGGGCACGGCTCTGGAGCGTTCGCAGTCGCAAACCGACCTGTGTGCCAAAGCTTCGGCGTACAAGGTCCAGACCCGGTCTGTCGATGGCATGGATGTGGTCGCGGTGTACGAAGCCACCCGTGAAGCGGTTGAACATATCCGGCAAGGGCGCGGGCCTTTTTTCCTGGAGTTTCGTACCTATCGGTTTCGCGCCCACTCGATGTTCGACCCGCAGCTGTATCGCGACAAGGCCGAGGTGGAGCAGTGGAAGACCCGCGGACCGATTCACACCTACAGTGCCCGGCTCAAGGCCGAAGGCCTGTTGGACGAACCCGGTTTTCTGGCGATCCTGGCCCAGGTGGACGCTGAAGTGGAGGCCGCCATCGCTTATGCCGAAAGCGCCAGCCTGGAACCGCTGGAGGATCTGTCTCGCGATGTCTACACGCCGAGGGCCGCACCATGAGCACTCGCATGACCTACCGCGATGCGTTGCGCGAGGCCCTGCGTGAAGCGTTGCAACGGGACCCTCGGGTGTTTCTGATGGGCGAAGATGTCGGCCGTTACGGTGGCAGCTATGCCGTCTCTTTGGGGCTGCTTGAAGCATTCGGCCCGGAACGCATTCGAGATGCGCCGTTGTCCGAATTGGGCTTCGTGGGGGCCGGTATCGGGGCGGCACTGGGGGGCATGCGACCGATTGTAGAAATCATGACTGTGAATTTCAGCCTGCTTGCCCTCGATCCTCTGATGAACACCGCTGCTGCCCTGCGGCATATGTCCGGCGGCCAATTCTCGGTTCCCCTGGTGGTGCGCATGGCGACGGGCGCGGGACGTCAGCTTGCGGCGCAACACTCTCACAGCCTCGAAGGCTGGTATGCGCATATTCCCGGGCTGAAAATTCTCGCCCCGGCGACCGTCGAGGATGCACGCGGCATGCTCTGGCCTGCGCTGCTGGATCCGGACCCGGTGCTGATTTTCGAACACGCCCAGCTCTACAACATGGAGGGTGATACTGGCGACTGGAAGGCTCTGGATATCAGTGCCGCAAAGGTCCGTCGAGTCGGCAAGGACCTGACCCTGATTGCGTATGGCGGCACCCTCGGCAAAGCCCTGACGGCGGCTGAGCAACTGGCCGGGGAGGGCATTGATTGTGAAGTCATCGACCTGCGGGTTCTGCGTCCTCTGGATGACAGCACAATCATGACCTCGGTCTGCAAAACCCGCCGCGCCCTCGTCGTCGATGAAGGCTGGCGCAGCGGCAGCCTGGCGGCGGAAATCATCACGCGGATCGTCGAGCAGGGCTTTTTCGAACTGGATGCACCGCCAGCGCGGGTGTGCAGCGCCGAAGTGCCGATACCTTATCCCCGGCATCTTGAAGAGGCCGCGTTGCCTCAAGTGTCGACGATCGTCGCCGCCGCGCACGAGCTGTGCGAGGGGAATGCAACGTGATGACAGGCATGTACTGCGTCCAGGTATCGGGCCAGGAGGGGCAACCATGATCGAATTCAAATTGCCGTCGCTGGGAGCCGATATGGATGAAGGCACGTTGCTGGAATGGAAAGTCCATCCCGGTGATGCGGTCAAGCGTGGTCAGGTGATTGCCGTCGTCGATACGGCCAAGGCGGCTATCGATGTGGAGTGCTGGCACGATGGCACGGTGTTGCAACTGCTGATCGATGTCGGCGCCAAAGTGCCTGTCGGTACCGCCATCGCGCAGTTGCTGGAACCGGGTGAAAGTCCGCAGAGCGTGCGACGGACAGCAACGCCCGCGCCTGTGCCGCGTGAGGTGGAAAACCTTTCTGCGCAGCGGCCGAAGATTTCCCCCGCAGCGCGCAAGCGCGCGGCCGAACTGGGGCTCGATGCCAGTCACTTGCAGGGCCATGGTCCACACGGCGTGGTGACCCTGGAAGATGTCGAAGCAGCCGCCCGTGTGGCGCCGGAACCCGACCGCAACCAGGCCATGCGTCACACGATCGCGGCGGCGATGAGTCGTTCGAAACGCGAGATTCCCCATTACTACCTGAGCGAAACCATTGCCCTGGATAAGGCCATGGCCTGGCTGCAGGCACACAACGCGCAAAGCCCATTGCCGGAGCGCCTGTTACCCGGTGTCTTGCTGCTCAAAGCGGTGGCGTTGGCCTTGCGCGACTATCCACAACTCAACGGTTCCTGGCAGGACAACGGCTTTAAACCGGCAGCCGATACAGACCTTGGCGTGGCAATCACCTTGCGCCAGGGCGGGCTGGTCGCCCCGGTCCTGCGGCATGTGGCCGACACATCCTTGACCGATCTGATGCGTGAGCTGTCCAGCCTGGTGGAGCGCGCCCGCAGCGGTTCTCTGCGCAGCTCCGAACTGGGTGGCGCCGGCATCACGGTCACCCAGCTCGGCGATCAGGGCGTAGACAGCGTACTGGGGGTGATCTACCCACCCCAGGTTGCCTTGGTCGGTTTCGGCCGTATCGGCGAGCGGCCCTGGGTCAAGGATGGCCAGTTGTGTGTGATGCCCACCGTCGTCAGCAGCTTGTCAGCCGATCATCGGGTCAGCGATGGTCACTACGGCGCACGCTTCCTGGGGGAAGTCCGTCGTTTGTTACAAACCCCAGAGAATTTGTGAGGGTGAGCCCATGGACCCGCTATCGGTACGCAATCAGGTGTTGAACGCGTTGAAGCGCATCGCTCCTGAAGTCGACCCCGAGCAATTACCCGGTGACCGCCCGCTACGCGAGGAGGTTGATCTGGACTCCATGGATTGGCTTCGCCTCATCGAGGCCCTGAATCGGAGCCTGGGGGTGGTCATTCCTGAAGTCGATTACCAACAGGTCGACACCCTGGACAAGCTCGTCGCGTATCTGATGCAAAAGGAAAAAACCGGCGGACAGGCGCCATCGATAGGTAGTCGATGACGCTGCCGGGCGGGTCAATACAGCAAGTTCTCCTGCCGTAGCCGCGCGAAGCGCGCAAGTGGCACCGCGTCGAGCGCTTGCGCCGCGTCAGGTGTCGCGCCATCGCGAATCGCCTGCCACACGCTTTGCGAGCCGATTGAATCACGGGTCGCCGCCAGGTCGAGTATGTGGGGATAGAGCGTGTGCAAGGTGGCGAGCAGGGTCAGCCCCAGGCTGGCTACAGGGCGTTGCGCAGGCGTTGAGAGGCGGGTGATGCTCACACCATGACAGAGCCGACCGTGCCAGTTTGATTCGGTGGGGACGAAGTCGACCGGCTCGAAATGCGCGCCGACGTCAAACGCATTCAGTGCGTTTGCGAGCCGGGTCGCGTCGATCCACGGCGCGCCGACCCACTCGAACGGATGCGGCGTGCCACGCCCCACACTCAGATTTGCGCCTTCGAGTAAACCGATATCCGGGTACAGGTCCAGCTGGGAGAGCGTGCGCAGGTTCGGTGAGAGCGGCACCCATCCCAACCCGGTGTCGGCAAAGGTCATCGCGCGCCGGTATCCCAGCATCGGCACAACGCGCAGATCCGCACCAATGTGCTTGTTGCGATTGAATAGACGCGCCAGCTCGCCGACGGTCATGCCGGGCTGCAGCGGTGCAGGGAAATAGCCGGTAAACGATTCACGGCGACTGTCCATCACCGGGCCGCCGAAACGTTGTGCGCCGAGCGGGTCGGGCCGGTCCAGCACGAACAGCGCAATGCCTTGCGCCGCAGCGGCTTCGAGTGCGTAGCCGAGTGTCGTCTCATAGGTGAAGAAGCGCACGCCGGCGTCCTGAATATCGAAGATCAGCGCATCCAGCCCTTTGAGCGAACCGGCCGGGAAGCGCTGGGTTGCGCCGTAGAGACTGTGCACGGTGAGGCCCGTCGCCGGGTCGCGGGTGTCGCCGACTCGTTCGTCCACGTCGATGTTCAGCCCATGCTCCGGTGAGAACAATGCCGCCAGCCTGACACCTGGCGCGTGGGCGAGGACGTCGACGGTACGTCGGCCTTTGGCGTCGAATCCGCTGCGATTGGTGATCAGGCCCACGCGCAGGCCGGCGAGCGGGGCAAACTGCTGTGCCTCAAGCACGTCAATGCCTGTCTGCACCGGGCCCGTCGAGGTGGGCAGGCGATCGGCGGCACGCAGCGCCGGCAACGCTGAGGGCAACAACCGGCCGATTTGCGCGCCGCTTGCAGGCGCCCCGCGACTGGCCATCAATGCGAGCAATTGCGCACGAAGCGGGCGCGCGTCACCGCTGTCATCGGGATACACCCGGTTGCTCAGGATGACGATGAATTGGCGTGTCATCAGATCAATCCACAGCCCCGTGCCGGTGTATCCGGTATGGCCGATGACGCCAATCGGCGGCAGACGATCATGGTTCGATACGAACGGTGCGGCCAGTTCCCAGCCGAGGCCGCGCCACGGCACGCTGTCGAGCGGCGAAGCGGCGCTCGCGAGGGCGGCGATGCTCGCCGGCCGCAGAATCTGCCGGCTGCCTGCGCGCCCCTGGTTCAGCACCATCTGCGCGAAACGCGCAAGGTCGTCCGCCGTGGAAAACAGCCCGGCGTTGCCGGAGACGCCGCCCATCCATTGCGCCGTCGGATCGTGTACGTGCCCCCGGAGCGTGCCGGCCTTGGTGGCGAGTGTCGGTGCGCTACGTATCGTTCGCAGGGTATCCGGCAGAAAAACCGTGTCGCGCATGCCCAGCGGCCCGAAGATGTGAGCCTGGCAATAGGCGTCGAGCGAGCTGTGGGTGATGCGTTCGACCAGCTCGCCGAGCACCACGAAATTCAGGTCACTGTAGATGACTTGGGCACCCGGCGCGTTGCGCAGCCGTTGCGCCGCGATGGCGCTCAACACACCTTTGCGGCCCGCACCGGGTGGCCGCCCAGGCAAATCTGGGCGCAGCCCGGACGTGTGTGCAAGCAGGTCACGCACCTTCACTGCCTCTTTGTCCTGCGCCCCAAAGGCCGGCCAATACCGGGCAACGGGGGCGTCCAGGTTGATGCGGCCCGTTTCGGCCAGTTGCAGGATGGCCGTGGTCGTCGCGATGACTTTGGTCAGCGATGCCAGATCGAACTCGGTGTCCAGCGTCATCGGCTCGCGGGGGGGCGTCGTCGTGCGTTGTCCAAAGGCCTGACGATAGAACACCTTTGTGGCGTCACCGATCAGGACAACAGCTCCCGGAACGCGTCCGGCGGCGATCTGGCCCTCGACGATCTGTGCGGCTTGCAGGCGCGTCGTCGCATCGAGATCGGCGGCGCATGCAATGTGCACCGCCATCGCCAGGCCAAGCAGCATCGCCCAGCGCTTCAGCGCTGTGGCAAATCGGCGGCCTCGTAGTGATTGCGTGGGTTCCATAACATCCATCCATCGGTGCCGGCTGCGTCGGCGGCGTGAACCTGCGCACTGATCGCGGCCGCGTCAAACGGGCGACGATCGAAGGCATAGTCACGAAAGGCCTGCAACCAGGGACGAAAGCGCACGCCCGGCAGGTGGGTGCGTTTCATCGCCTCCGTCAGGGTACGCCTGACAATCTGGCCGGGGTCGGCTGTCGGGTTGGTAAAGCCCGGCAGCCCCCATGTGAAGCCGGACGGGTACAACATTGGCGAAATGTAGTCGAGCTCCGCGCCCAGCAGTTCGATTTGCTGGCCGATCGCCGTATCGTCGAGGTTCCAGCAGACGTAGCCGAAGATGTCCGCGGAGACGAATACATTGTAGGKGGCGAGCCGTGCGCGTGCGGCTTGCAGAAAGCCGATGATCGCCGCGGTCCGGTTGGCGCGGTTATTGGGGAGAGCAAAGCGTAGCCCGCTCTTGTCGGGAAAACGCACATAGTCGAACTGGATCTCGTCGAAACCCATCTGCGCGGCCTCCTCGGCGACATCGAGATTGTGCTGCCAGACCTCGTGCGAAAACGGATCCATCCATTGCAGTTTTTCGAGATCCCGCCACGGCTGGCCGTCAGCGGTGTGCACGCTCCACTCTGGATGCGCACTGGCCAATGGATCGTCCTTGAACACCACGATGCGCGCGATCAGGTACGGGTGTTGCGCGCGCAGCTTGGCAAGCAATGCCGGCAAGTCGCGCATCTGAGGTGCCCGTGTGGTCAAGTGGGCCGTTGCGCCGATCGCCTCGCGCGCCGCACTGCGATAGGGCGTCAGGCCACGGTCACCCTTGACGTCGATCACCAATGCGTTGATCTCGGTGTTTTCAGCAAGGCTGACAGCGTTGTTGCGCAGGGTCGAACTGGTCACGCCGAACACCGACAGATAGACCGCTTTGGGGCGAAACGGGGTCAGTGCGAGCGTCACGGGCGTTTCGTCGCTCACTTTGGCCTCGGTGCGCAAATACCCTGGGGCGCGGGCGGCGACACTCTCGACCGCCTCGGCCGTCTCGAACCGCCCGTTTTCGTCGGTACGCATCACACCGGCAGAGGTCGTGATGATCGCGTCGGCAAGCGGTTTCTGCGTGCTCGAGTCGAGCACGACACCGGTGACAGCCAGTGCGCTTCGCCCGCTCAGCAGGGCCGTGACGACGAATAGCGCCGGGATCGCATAGCGCCTCAATGTGCGGATAACGGTCATCGCGGGTTCCCTGTTGTCGGCTGAGTGTCCGGTTCACCGAGCAATTGCGCGAACGCGTGTGCGCCGTAGGCATCACTCATCAGAAAGCGCGGCAGGGCGAGCAGTCGCGCGTGCCGGTCAGCCTTGCGCGCGTCTAGTGTGAAGGCCACTGCGTAACCCTCTTCGGAGGCGAGTGCGATCAACTCGTCGTCATAGATACCGAACGGCCACGCGAGCATGTCGACCTGCTGCGCACCGGTTTGCGACTCGATGCGTTGACGTGATTTTTGCAGTTGGGTTCGGACGAATTGCTGGAAATCCGCCGGCGTGCGGTGCCTGCGCTCGACGTTGAAATTGGGATGCCAGTACGTATGCGACTGGATGTCGAAGAGCCCGGTCTGTTTCAGGGTTCGCAACTGCTCCCAGGTCAGCGCATAGGACGCGTTGGAGATGGCCGATGGATAGATAAACAGGGTCACCGGAAAGCGTTCGCGCTGGATGACGGGCAGCAGTTTGTCGAAGACCGAACGATGCCCGTCGTCGACGGTGATCGCCACCGGCTTCGACGCTAATGTCGCATCGGGATTGCGCAGCCAGTCGACCACCTCGCGTAGCGACACAATGTGATAACCGCGCTCGCGCAGGACGCGCAACTGAGTTTCGAAGGTGCTCATGCGCACGGTCATCGAGTCGTCCGCCGTGTCCGAGAAACGGTGGTAAACGAGGATCGTGACGCCTGGCTCGACGCTCTGTGCGGCGTTCTGTGTGGCGTTCTGTGCGGCGCCGCCCGTGCTCCAGGCCAGTGCGCAGACGCCTATCAGCATGACGCGGATCAGCAGCCGGAACGCGACACTCTCACCGATACACGCCATGATTTTCCCGCACATGTCAGCGCTCCTGCGCGAGCCAGACGCTTGCAGTGTGTATTGAGCGTTCATCGTCTATCTGATGCAGATCAATTTCGCGCAATGTGGTCCGCTCCGAGGGGGCGAGTCGTCAGACAAAACGGGAGGCCGGTTGTGCCTTGATTTGATTTAGATCAACAGCAAGCCCTCGTGGGCGGATGACTTTATAAAGGATATGACACTCTTTTGAGGTATGCCCCTCATGAACATCAATAAGGCGATCTTGGGCCGTCGCTCGACACGGGAGTACACGACAGAAGCGGTTGATGAAGACATCATTCGTCGTTTGATCAGTGCCGCTGCGCAGGCGCCCAGCGCGATGAACCAACAACCGTGGACATTTACCGTCATACGCGACCAGAGCCTGCTGGATCGGGTCTCGCGCGAAGCGAAGGCTCACCTGTTGGCGACGATACCCCCCGAGGCCCAGCCCGAGCACTTCCATACGTTGCTCGATGATGAAAACTATCAAATCTTCTACCACGCGCCGGTACTCATCCTGATTTCGGGAACCGCGCCGGGTCAGTGGGTCGTCGAAGACTGCGCACTGGCTGCCGAGAACCTGATGCTCGCGGCCTACGCTGAAGGGCTGGGTAGTTGCTGGATCGGTTTTGCCCAGGGGTTTCTCGGTACTGCGCAAGGAAAGCATGCACTTGGCCTTCCCACCGAGTGGACGCCAGTGGCACCGATCATCGTGGGTCACCCGAAATCTGCCCCCGCGCCCGTGCCTCGGAATGAACCCGTGATCCGCTGGATTGGGTGACAGCACCGTGGATAACGATTGTTGGCCGCTCCTCTTACGGGGCAGCTCGACCGTTTATCCACTTGCCCGACGGTCTGCCTGTTTTCTGATGTGGATCAGATACGCCCCCAGGCCGACTCCTATTCTCGAATCAACCCACGGTATCGAGATGAACTGAAATGAACAGATCAAGCCTGATCGGCCAATGCATTTTGATGGCGGCAAGCGTGTTGCTGGTGCCCTCTACCAGCGTCTTCGCCAACCCGCCGACGTCTGCTGCGCAAGGTGGTATGTATCATCGTTTTCAGGATTTCGACTGGGTCAAATACACGCAACAAACCCTGGACGATCTCAAGGGCAAGCTCAATCTCAAGCCGGAGCAAATGGCTGCCTGGGACACATGGGCCACGGGGGTCATGGCGGACGCCAATCAGCATCAGGAAAAGGCCAAGGCCGAACGTGATGAAAGCGCGAGCACGAAGAGGGCGTCGACGGATGAAACGACCCCCGAAAGAATGGCCAGAGAGATAGAGCGTTTGCGCACACAAACCAAGTGGATGGAGGCGCATCTGGAGCGCATGGATGCTGCGCTGGTGCGTACCAAAACTTTCTACGGGGTATTGGATGCTGAGCAGAAAACCATTTTCGACCTGTTCTGGACGGTGGTGCATCACCGGCTCTACGGCAATGACCGTTGGCAGATGCCGATGCACATGTTCAGACCACGAATGATGGAAGGCGACCAGGACGAAAAAAGCAAACCGTAAGCGCTACTCACTGTTCGATTACGCATGTTGCGCCGTCATCGCGCGGCGCCATGCCGCCAGACTTCAATACAAAACTCCCTTTCGTAAGGGGGCACGTTGCATTCGACGATGTCAGTGGCGGCCACTTGCAGATGCACGCCGACGATATCGGCATGGATCGGCTGCTGGCAGACGTGCCGGTCGACCAATACGGCCGTGTAGACCCGACGAGCACCGAGTTGCGCCAGATACGCGCAGGTACGCAGGAGCGAATGGCCTTCAAACAGCACATCGTCGACAACGAGCAGGGTGGTGTTGGCAAGGTCCAGCTTGCCCAGCTGCGGGTTTTCGGTCAGTTCGGTGTGGGCATGCAGCACTTTGAGGTCATCGGCATAGCGCTTGACCTTCAAGGGGTAGAGCGGCAGTTCTGGCTGGCCGGTCATCTGTGACAGATGCTGTTGTAAACGCTGCGCCAGAGGTTCGCCGCGGCGCTGGATGCCAATCAGTGCCGTTTGAGTGGGCGGCAACAGCGCCGCGGCCTGGCGCGCCATTGCCTGCAACACCGAATCGAGTTCATCGCTGTCGTATAAGCGCAATCGCGGGCTCGCAAATAAGGTCGGCATGACAGTCTCCCATAGCGCGCCGCTGCGGGGCGGCGCTGTCCACTATTGGCAACGTAATCCATTGCGCCCCAGCCTGATTGATATTGATCAACAACGGCGAAATGAAATGCCCGGTCCCTTGCGCGGACAGGGTTGGCCTTGCGCGCGAGCTTGATAAAAATCAACGACAAGGAGACTCCAGCGGAGGATTTTTAATAAAAACTGATGCTTGATCCCGCAAGGACGTGGAGAGGTCAAGGCTGTGTGATACGAACCGACAGGTGTGCTCGCCTGGGGAGGTTTTCAAGTGATTTATAGTCCCTCAACGCAAACCCTCCTGCGTGACCGGGTTGATGCCGGTCGAAGGCTGGTGGAGCCGCTGCTCAAATACGCTCATCGACCCGATGTCATCGTTCTCGCCTTGCCCCGTGGCGGCGTGCCGGTGGCCTATGAAATTGCCACGGCCCTGGAGGTTCGCCTGGACCTGATGCTGGTCCGCAAGCTCGGGGTGCCATTCCATCAGGAGTTCGCCATGGGCGCGATTGCCAGTGGCGGTATCCAGATCGTCAATGACGATACGCTGCGGGCGAACCGCATCGATCAGCGCACGCTCGATAACGTGGTGGCACGGGAAACCCAGGAACTGTTGCGTCGCGAGCGCCTGTACCGGGGTTCGCGTGCCCCCGTGGCACTCAAGGATCAGGTGGTGATTCTGGTCGACGATGGCCTGGCGACCGGGGCCTCGATGATGGCGGCGGTCCAGGCGGCGCGCCTGCAAGCACCGTCGCGTATTGTCATCGCCGTGCCGGTGGCGCCACCGGAGACGGTAGAGGCGCTGTTTAGCGAAGTCGATGAGGTGATCTGCCCGCTCACCCCCGAGTGGCTGATGTCGATCGGCAATTGGTATTTGAATTTTTCCCAGACCTCGGACGAAGAAGTCATCGATCTTTTACATCGGGCCTGGCGCAGAGAGTCCGGCACGAGTGCTTCCGGTCAGGAGAACTCCGATGTTTGAGCTTCGCTATCGAAAGCTGGACCTGGGGAACGTGGAGCTGTCTGCCGACCTGCGTCTGCCGGTGCACGCTGGCGGCCTGGTGGTGTTCGTTCATGGCAGCGGCAGTGGTCGTTCAAGCCCGCGTAATCAACAGGTTGCGCTGTCGCTGGCTGAGCGGGGGTTGGGCACGTTGCTGTTCGATCTGCTCACGGAGCCAGAGCAATACCTGGACAACCAGACCSGGGAATTGCGTTTCAATATTGCGCTGCTGTCCAACCGACTGGTGAAGGTGATCGACTGGATTGGTCAGGACGCCGAACTGCAACCGCTACCGATCGGATTGTTCGGCGCAAGTACCGGTGCTGCGGCGGCACTGTTGGCAGCGGCCGAGCGGGCGGACGTGGTGCATGCGGTGGTGAGCCGGGGAGGGCGGACCGATCTGGCGGGTGAGGCGCTGTCCCGCGTGAAGGCGCCGACCTTGCAGATTGTCGGCGAGCGGGATCCGGTGGTGCTCAACCTCAATGTGCAAAGCAGTCGCGCCCTGCAGTGCGAGCAGCGCCTGGAAGTGGTGGCGGGCGCGACACATCTTTTTGAGGAAGCAGGAGCCCTCGAAGAAGTCGCCAGACTGGCCGGCGACTGGTTCGAGCAGTATTTGCGACGGTAGTCATCCCGCGCAGACGACCACCGTCCGATGCCTGTCATATGCCGAATGGAAAGGTTTCGTCTTCCGGTTCCAGCGCCTGGCTTTTTGGCAGGGGCAACGCGGTTACCGGTTGCGTCTGTTCAATCCAGACCATGGCGTCGAATTGTTCGGTCAACACTGACTCGAAGTAGTGGCTGCTGCGCTCGCTGGCGGGTCGATAGATCACACCGATGGCCCGTTCCAGCAGCGGTTTGGACAGGGCCCGGCGCAGCTCTTTTCGCTGTGGATCCCGCCAGTCGGTCAATGAAGCCGGGACGCCGGCCTCGAGGAACTTGCGCTCCCAACTGTCTGGCCGGGAGGGCCGGATGTCCTTGATGAGCATCTCGCAGTCCCAGTCGTCGGCCGCGGCCACCTGGCCACGGTCGGTGCTCATGCCGATCAGAACCACATCGCGCCCATAGGCATTGCGGCACAGTTGACCGATATTGAACTGACCTTTCCAGCCCATCTCGGTCGCGGCCGCATTGCCGATATGGGAGTTGTGCGCCCACACCACGGCCTTGGCTTGCGGACCGCGGTGTTCGAGCAACACACGTAACGTGTCGAACATGTGCCTGTCACGCAGGTTCCAGGAGGCCGTCGAACCTCGATAAATCGCTCGGTAATATTGTTCCGCCGCCAGGATGACCCGGGCGTTCTGGGTCGCATCGAAGAACGCTTCATCGTCCTTGATATCCCCGGCCAGTTGCTCGGCCAGCATGGCATTGAGCTGTTCGACCACCGCATGCTCGCAGGGCATTATGCCGTCGCGTTCGACGAAGTGGCCGTACAGCGCAGGATCATCCTGCCACGGGGTCAAACAGCCATAGCGACGCCGTGCTTCGTGTGCCAGTTGCGGGTCGACACGGTCCAGATAGCTCAGCACCTCATGGATGGAATTGCGCAAACTGTAAACGTCCAGACCGCGAAACTCGACGCGCTGTTCAGGTGCGTGTTGGTGGTTGTATTGATGCAGCCAATGGGTGAACGCTCTCACATCGGTGTTGCGCCACATCCAGGTCGGGAACCGGCTGAAAATGTGCCGCGTCCACGCCGAGCGCGCCAACCCTCTGACATAACGGTCTACATGGCCCGCGTCCGGCCAGTCTGCTTCAACGGCCACGATATTGAATCCGTGTTGCTCGATCAGCCGTTGGGTAATCGCCGCCCGGGTCCGATAGAAGTCACTGGTGCCATGGCTGGCTTCACCGATCATCACCACGCGGGCATCGGCGAAGCGGTCGAACATTTCGCCAAAGGCCGGTGAATTCAGTTCCGGCAGGGGTTCGGCGTATTGGCGCAAGAGCGGGACGATGGAGGCCTCGTCAATGTGGGTATGCGTGCCATACAGCTGGTTCAGCATGTTCTGGGAAGGTGTGTTCATGAACGTCATCCCCATAAGGGTGGATTGCCCGACGTGCGATGCGGCGCGGCATCACGTCGACTGTCAGGGCAGGGCTCGCACGGGGTTGTTTTCGATCCATTCGACGTCGCGGGCCTGTACCGCCTCTTCAATCATTCCTACGCCTGAATGCAGTCGAGCATTTGAGTTTTATCAATAGTCGGTGCACGAAGTGGCCGATGAGTGTTCGGTTGCTGTCTGACCTATATCAATGCCGGGAAGGCTGGATCGGTAATGCTGATTTCATGAAGCCTGTGCGATGGGAGTCATGCCATGAAGCACGCTGTCGCGCCTTTCCAGGCACCTTCGTCGGCCTTGCCGCCGCCGACCAGCGGCGGTCAGGTGGTCGACAACGATCATATCGCTGCGGTTTTTGATGAAATCGCTGACCTGCTGGACATCGAGGACGCCAATCCCTTCCGGATCCGGGCTTACCGCAATGCAGCACGGACCCTGAGGGCGCTGACCTTTGACGTGGCGAAAACCCTCGCTCGTGGCGAGCCGCTACCCAAACTGACCGGGATCGGGGTTGATCTTGCCGGCAAGATCAATGAAATCGTGACCACCGGTGATTGCTCGCTACGCCAACGCTTGCGTTCGACATTGCCACCCGGGCTGGTCGGGCTGCTTTCCATTGCCGGGTTGGGACCCAGGCGCGTTAAAAACCTTTATCACGACCTGGGTATCGAAACTGCGCAGCAGCTCTGTCTGGCCGCTCAACAGGGTCGCATTCGCCATTTGCCCGGCTTCGGTGAGCGGATGGAAGCGCGGCTGCTGAGTGCCGCGCAGAAGGGGATCGGAAAGGATCGTCGTTTGCCGTTGGCTTTGGTTGAGCCGATGGCGCGCAGACTGACCGAATACCTGCAGCAGATGCCGGGAGTCGAGCAAGCAACCACTGCCGGAAGCCTGCGACGCATGCGCGACACCGTCGGCGACATCGATATTCTGGTGGCGGCAGCGCCTTCGGTGGATGTCACCACGCAGTTCATCAGCCATCCGGACATTTCCACCGTACTGGTCAAGGGGCACACGCGTGCAAGCGTCATGCTGAACTCAGGCATGCAAGTGGATGTGCGTGTCGTCGAGCCGGCGGTGTATGGCGCTGCACTGGTGTATTTCACCGGTAGCAAGGCTCATAACATCGCGATTCGTCAGAGGGCTCAGAAGCTGGGGCTCAAGCTCAATGAATATGGCGTGTTCCGGGCCAAAAATCGCCTGGCCAGCACCACCGAGGTTTCGGTCTATCAGGCATTGGGCTTGCCGTGGATCACGCCGGAACTGCGCGAAGACCGTGGCGAAGTCGCTGCGGCATTGGCCGGCCATTTGCCTGGGCTGATTGAGTTGACCGACCTCAAAGGCGACCTTCATGCGCATACCCGCGCTTCGGATGGAGGCAACAGCCTGGAAGAGATGGCGCTGGCGGCCCGGGAGGCTGGGCTGGAATACCTGGCGATCACCGACCATTCACAGTCCCTCAGGGTGGCCCATGGGCTGGGAGTCGAGCAATTGTTGAAGCAAATCGACCAAATCGATGCGCTTAACAGCCGCTTGCAGGGCATGACGTTGCTCAAGGGTATCGAGGTGGACATTCTCGAAGACGGCCACCTGGACCTACCCGACGATATCCTGGGACGTCTGGATCTGGTGGTGGGCGCCGTCCACAGTCATTTCGGCCTGACGCTGCGTCAACAGACCCAACGCCTTCTCAGGGCCATGGACCATCGCTACTTCACCATCCTGGCCCACCCCTTGTGTCGCCTGATCAACGAACGCGACCCGCTGAACCTGGACCTGCCGGCAATCATCAAGGCTGCCGCTCAGCGTGGTTGCTGCCTGGAACTCAACGCGCAACCGCAACGCATGGATCTGTTCGACCTGCAGTGCCAGTACGCCAAGGATGAAGGTGTGCTGATCAGCGTCAATTCGGATGCACACCGCGCCGCTGATTTCGCCAACTTGCGTTATGGCGTCGCTCAGGCACGCCGAGGCTGGCTGGAAAAACATAACGTGATCAATACCCGCTCGCTGGCCGAGCTCAAGGCATTGGTTGGTCATTAAGAGCCCCACAACGTTCAGGAGATGAAGGGCGAGGTTGTCTGGTACCCATAAAAAAACCCTTGTCGGTTTCCCGACAAGGGGCAGGCCCGGGACTCAGTTGCCTTTGATCTGCACGACCTTGTCAGCCTTCAGGGCTTCAGGCTTTTTCGGCAACGAGATGCTCAGTACGCCTTTGCTGTAACTGGCTTCGATCTTCTCTGCATCCACCTCTTTGGGCAGGTTGAACATCCGTTCGAAGGAGCCATAGCTACGTTCGCTGAGATGGTAGCCTTTCTTTTTTTCTTCCTTCGTTTCTTGCTTTTCCCCTTTGATGATCAGGCTGCCATTGGACAGTTTGATCTCAATGTCTTTCTGATCCATGCCGGGAAGCTCGGCAGTGATTTCGAAGCTTTTATCTTTCTCGACGATGTCTACCGCAGGCATGCTCTGACCGATCAATTCCCGGTCCCACAAGGGGGCGACATCGAACAGTCCACGGTTGAACAGCGACAACCCCGAGCCAAGACTGAAGTCTTCGAACAGATGGTCGACCTGTTGCCGAAGCTTTTCGAAGGGGCGCATCAGATCAGTTGTCTTTGGGCGCTGAGCGGTTTTCGCTTCGGTATGAACGGGTACTTTCTTCACGGAGTTGCTCATTTTCTTTTCTCCTCTTGGCGAATAAGGTGAACCGAAACATTGGTTTTGCGGCCCACCACGACAAAACAAGAACATCCTCACAAGGCCAGTGTTCCGGACCACAACATCCAGCCGGCGATGGCTGCCGCCACCCAGATAATGATCAACAGTCCCGTCTCGGGGCCGTTGAGCGCTTGTCCCTGACGAGCCTTCAGGGTGCCCAGGTAAATCAACGAGCCGGGGGCGTAGAGCAAAGCACTGAGCAACATGTATTTAGGCCCGGCGGCATACAGCAACCACAGGCAATACAGCGTGGCGACCGAGGCAAGCGTCCAGGCGAGCAGGGCGCCACCGACTGAAATGATCAAACCGATGCTGATCAGCATCGCGCCCCACGGCCCGACAACTGCCTCAAGTACGCCCGCCATCGAAGGGTTTTTCAGGGTCGCCAGCTCCGGTTGTCCGAGAATGCCCAGCGACAACAGGGACACCGCAATCAGCAGCAACAAGGTAATGACGAAACCGATAACGGTGGCACGGCCGACATTGACGCGTTCTGCCGCTCGGGCGGAAAACACGTTGGCACCCTCGATCCCGATGAACACCCAGACGGTCACCAGCATGGTGCTTTTGACCTGATCCAGCGTGCTGCCCAGTGCGGGAGAGCCCCAGAAGTCGACCATGAAGGTTTTACGCTGGAAGGCCGCGATCACCAGCCCGATAAACAGCAGCAAGGGCACGACTTTGGCCAGTGTGGTCAGGGCGTTGGCTTTGGCCGCGGTGCGCATGCCCCGCAGGATCATCCAGTGCAATGACCAGAGCACCACGGACGCCCCGACAATCGCCGCTTTGTTGTTGCCTTCGCCAAACAGCGGGAAGAAAAAACTCAGCGCGGAAAACAGAATCACCATGTAACTGACGTTGCCGACCCAGGCGCTGATCCAATAGCCCCAGGCGGAGTTGAAGCCGAGGAACTCACCGCCCAACGCCCGGGCATAGGCAAACACGCCGTTGTCCAGGGTCGGCTGACGGCTGGACAAGGTTTGATAGACCAGTGCCAGCGACAGCATGCCGACGCCGGTGATCAGCCAGCCAATCAGGATGGCACCGGCACCCGCACTGGCGGCCATGTTTTGCGGCAGGCTGAAAATGCCGCTGCCGATCATCGAGCCGATCACCAGAGCCGTCAGCAGGCTCAGGGACAGGCGTTTAGGCTCCAGTTGTCGCCAACTGCCGGCCAGGGGTTGGGGGGCAGTCGGCGGGAGAATCGGTTGCGTGCCGTGCAGATGAGTCGCCATGTCAGGCCTCCACGAAACGAAAGAATAAGCGCTGACCGCAGATACGACGGTGTGAACGCTGACTCTAAATGTCTACGTGAACGGCCCCTGGCTGTTTGATTTAAATCAGAAAGAAAGCACACAGCGATTTTGTCCCGCAGCGGCCATTGCGCTAACGCCAGACGAGGCTTCAATTGATAGCGCGCAGCGAACATGCCGGGCATTCCAGACCTAAGCTCTACCCATGACGGCGATGAGCCGCAGGCATTTGTACAACGAGGGCTGCGCAGCGTTTCTTGAGGAACCCACATCGATGTTCAGTAAGTGGCTGGACCCGGTTTTATTGCTGCTCACCACCCTGACCCTGCTGGCCGGGGGCATTGCGCAGGTTGCTCACAAGTCTGACTGGGCCTCGATTTGCTGGGCCGCGGGCAGTCT
The DNA here is from genome assembly GCF_056396965.1 of Pseudomonas sp. 05N434. Taxonomy (NCBI): domain Bacteria; kingdom Pseudomonadati; phylum Pseudomonadota; class Gammaproteobacteria; order Pseudomonadales; family Pseudomonadaceae; genus Pseudomonas; species Pseudomonas sp. 05N434. The sequence continues at coordinate 833 of NZ_JBFTMK010000023.1, read as the reverse complement.
GGTGATGGCCCTGGTGCTGCTCGTCGAGATTGTCAGGCGCCTGGCCCGGCGCGAGGCGGGTGTGGACCTGATCGCTCTGCTGTCGATTGCCGCCGCGTTGTTTTTTCAGCAGACGCTGGTGGCGGCGGTGATTGCCTTGATGCTGGCGTCGGGGCGCATCCTGGAGTTCTTCACCCAACAACGCGCCGAACGCGAACTGCGTGCGCTGGTCGACCGGGCGCCACGCGTTGCCTGGCTGCAGGAGAACGGCAATTTACGGCAGATTCCGGTCGAGCAGATCCAGCCGCATCAGACGCTGCTTGTGCGCCTGGGGGAAGTGGTACCGGTCGATGGCCGTTTACTCAGCCCCACGGCGATTCTCGACGAGTCGGCACTCACCGGCGAGTCATTGCCGGTCACCCGCCTGGAAGCAGAGCTAGTGCCCAGCGGGGTGACCAATGTCGGCGCGCCAATGCTGCTGGCCGCCACTCGAACCGCAGCGCAGAGCACCTACGCCGGGGTCGTGCGCCTGGCTGAAGCCGCACGGCGATCGCGCGCGCCTTTTGTGCGTTTGGCCGACCGTTACGCGTTGTTCTTCATACCGCTGACATTGCTGATTGCCGGCCTCGCCTGGTACCTGAGTGGCGACTCTTTGCGAGCGCTGGCGGTTATGGTGGTGGCCACGCCTTGCCCGTTGATCCTGGCCGTGCCGATTTCGATCATGTCAGGTATTTCCAGGGCAGCGCGGCGCGGGATCCTGATCAAGGACGGCGTCACCCTGGAAGCGCTGGCCGAGGTCAAGCAAGTGTTTCTCGACAAGACCGGCACGTTGACCAGCGGCCACGCCCGTTTGC
>NZ_JBFTMK010000022.1:0-17866 GCF_056396965.1 Pseudomonas sp. 05N434 | reverse complement strand
GGACTGTTCTTCATTGCCTACGCGCTGTTCGGGGTACCGAGCAACATGGCCCTTGACCGGGTCGGACCACGGCGTTGGATAGCCAGCCTGATGGTGGTCTGGGGCGTACTTTCTGCCAGCATGTTGTGGGTCGAAAGCTCCAGCGGTTTCTATGTCCTGCGCTTTCTGCTGGGCGTAGCCGAAGCTGGCTTCTTTCCCGGGATCCTGGTGTTCCTCAATCGCTGGTACCCGGCCCGGCGCCGGGCTCAAGTCACCGCGCTGTTTGCCATTGCCGTGCCGATGGCCGGAGTCATCGGCGGACCGCTGTCCGGGGCGATTCTGGAAAACCTCCATGACTTCGGTGGACTGCGCGGCTGGCAGTGGATGTTCCTGATCGAAGGAGCGCCGGTGGTCTTGCTGGGCCTGGTGGTGCTCAAGTGTTTGCCGGATAACTTCGAAGTCGTGAAGTGGCTGAACCCGGCGCAGAAACAGCAACTGCGCGCGCAACTGAGCAGCGAAGAACAGCGTAAATCCATCACCTCCTTCGGTGGGATTGTGCGCGACCCGCAGGTCTGGCTGCTGGTGGCGATCTATTTTGCGGTRATGCTGGCGGTCAACACCCTGGCCTTCTGGATGCCAACACTGATCCACGGCGCGGGAATTGGCAGCGACGGCAAGGTAGGCCTGCTCAGTGCAGTGCCCTATCTGGCCGGTTGTTTCTTCATGATCGGCTGCGGACGCTCGTCGGACCGTAACCGCGAACGCCGCTGGCACCTGTGTGTGCCGCTACTGATGGCCGCCGCCGGTATCGCAGTGGCGGGCCTGGCGCCGGGCAACCCGCTGTTGGTGATGGGCGGCTTGACCGTCGCAGGCATGGGTGCCAGCGCCGCGTTGCCGATGTTCTGGCAACTGCCTCCGGCCTTTCTCTCCAACTGCACACAAGCCGCCGGCATTGCCCTGATCAGCTCGTTCGGCAGCATCGCCTCGTTCCTCGCGCCTTACCTGATCGGCTGGATGCGCGACACCACTCAGAGCGCCAGCCTGGCCCTGTATGTCCTGGCGCTGTTAATCGCTCTCGGCGGCTTCCTGGTGCTGCGCACCAATGCGGCCATCGTCAATCCACAATAAGAGATCTTCGTCATGCTCGATCAACAGCAAATCCTTCACGCCGCCGCACAACTGGATCGGGCTGAACGCTCCAGGGAGCAGGTCCGGCAATTTTCCCTCGATCACCCGGCTATCACCATCGAAGACGCGTATGCCATCCAGCGCGCCTGGGTCGCCCAGAAAATCAAGGACGGGCGCAAACTGGTCGGGCACAAGATCGGTCTGACCTCGCGGGCCATGCAAGTGTCCTCGAACATCACCGAGCCGGACTTTGGTGCCTTGCTCGATGACATGTTCTTCGACGAGGGCACGGACATTCCGTTCGAGCGCTTCATCGTGCCGCGGGTGGAAGTGGAGCTGGCGTTCATCCTTGGCAAGCCGCTCAAAGGTCCGAACTGCACGATCTTCGACGTGCTCGACGCCACTGAATGGGTGATCCCGGCGCTGGAAATCATCGATGCGCGAATTCAGCAAATCGACCCGCAGACCAAGGCGACACGCAAGGTGTTCGACACCATTTCCGACAACGCCGCCAACGCTGGCGTGGTCATGGGCGGTCGTGCCGTGCGGCCGACCGAGATCGACCTGCGCAAGGTGCCTGCGGTGCTCTACCGCAACGGCGTGATCGAGGAGTCCGGGGTGTCGGCCGCCGTGCTCAATCATCCGGCCAAAGGCGTGGCCTGGCTGGCGAACAAACTGGCCGCCTACGACGTCACCCTGGAAGCGGGCCAAATCATTCTCGGCGGCTCCTTCACCCGCCCGGTGGCGGCCAACCCCGGTGATACCTTCCATGTCGATTACGACATGCTGGGTTCCATCTCCTGCCGCTTTGTTTGATCCCTGGAGGACTGTTCCATGGACATGCCCATCAACCGTTTCAAGCAACGCCTCAAAAGCGGCGAAGCTCAGATAGGCCTCTGGCTCGGTCTGGCCGACGCCTACTGTGCCGAGCTGGCAGCCAATGCCGGTTTCGATTGGCTGCTGATCGACGGCGAACATGCACCCAATGATCTTCGTGGGTTGCTCGGCCAGCTTCAGGCAGTGGCGCCCTACCCCAGTCATCCGGTGATACGCCCGGTGATCGGCGATATCGCGCTGATCAAGCAGGTGTTGGATATCGGCGCCCAGACCCTGCTGGTGCCGATGGTCGAAAGTGCCGAACAGGCACGGGAACTGGTGCGTGCGATTCACTATCCGCCCCAGGGCATACGCGGTGTCGGCAGTGCGCTGGCCCGTGCGTCACGCTGGAACAGCATTCCCGGTTACCTCGACAAAGCGGATGAACAAATGTGCCTGCTGGTACAGATCGAGAACCGCGAAGGCCTGGTCAACCTGGATGCCATTGCGGCGGTCGAGGGCGTGGACGGGGTGTTTATCGGCCCGGCGGATTTGAGCGCGTCCATGGGCCATCGCGGCAATCCGGGGCATCCCGAGGTGCAGGCGGCCATCGAGGACGCCATCGTGCGGATTCAGAAGGCCGGCAAGGCCGCAGGCATTCTCAGCGCCGACGAGACACTCGCCCGGCGCTATATCGAGTTGGGCGCGGCATTCGTTGCCGTGGGTGTCGACACCACCGTGCTGATGCGTGGCCTGCAAACCCTCGCCGGCAAATTCAAAGATGCTCCGGTGCCCACCAGCTCCGGCGGCGTGTACTGATTTTTCGAGAAGCCCGATGAAACTTAACGATTTGAAACTGCTGCGCGAGCAGGCTTACATCAATGGCCAATGGGTCGACGCCGATGACGGTTCACGCTTCGCGGTGACCAACCCGGCGGATGGCGAAGTCATCGCCCAAATCAGCTCCCTCGGCCAAGCCGAAACCGCCCGCGCCATCGCCGCGGCCCAGGCTGCCCTGCCCGCCTGGCGCGGCAAAACCGCCAAGGATCGCAGCAAGGTATTGCGCACATGGTTCGAGCTGATCATGGCCCATCAGGAAGATTTGGCTCGCCTGCTCAGTTGGGAACAAGGCAAACCGCTGGCCGAGAGTCGTGGCGAAATTGCCTATGGCGCGAGCTTTATCGAGTGGTTCGCCGAAGAGGCCAAGCGGGTCTACGGCGATGTGATTCCTCATGACAAGCAAGGTCGGCGGCTGGTGGTGATCAAACAAGCCATCGGGGTGGTGGCGGCCATCACACCGTGGAATTTTCCCAATGCAATGATCACCCGCAAGGTCGGTCCGGCGTTGGCCGCCGGTTGCACCGTGGTGCTTAAACCGGCTTCAGAAACCCCATTGTCGGCTTTGGCCCTGGCTGAACTCGGCGAACGCGCCGGCATTCCGGCGGGTGTGCTGAACGTCGTCACCGGCACCCGCTCCCGGGAAATCGGTGCAGAGCTGACGGGTAACCCGGCAGTGCAAAAACTCTCGTTCACCGGCTCCACCGGCATCGGCAAATTGCTGATGGCCCAGTGTGCGCAAACCATCAAGAAAGTCAGCCTGGAACTGGGCGGTAACGCGCCGTTTATCATCTTCGAAGACGCCGACCTGGATGCCGCCGTGGAAGGTGCGATCGGCTCGAAATTCCGCAACAGCGGCCAGACCTGTGTCTGTACCAACCGCTTGCTGGTACAAAACAGTGTCTATGACGAGTTCGCCCGCCGCCTGGTGCTGGCGGTCAACACCCTCAAGGTCGCCCGGGCCGAAACCGAAGGCGCGCAACAAGGGCCGCTGATCAACGCCAAGGCGGTGGCCAAGGTCGAGGAACACATCAACGACGCACTGGCCCAGGGCGCGACGCTGCTGGCCGGCGGCAAACCCCACGCACTGGGTGGCAACTTCTTCGAGCCCACGGTCCTCGGCGACGTCACCCCGGCCATGCTGGTGGCCCGGGATGAGACCTTCGGCCCGCTGGCACCGCTGTTCCGTTTCGACACCGAAGCCGAGGCAATCGCCATGGCCAACGATACCGAGTTCGGTCTGGCGTCCTATGTCTACACCCGCGACCTGGGCCGGGCCTGGCGCGTCAGCGAGGCGCTGGAGTACGGCATGGTCGGAGTCAACGAAGGACTGATCTCCACCGAAGTGGCGCCGTTCGGCGGGATAAAGCAGTCAGGGTTGGGCCGCGAAGGTTCCAAGTATGGGATCGATGATTACATCGAGCAGAAGTACATGTGCCTGAGCATCAAATAATCTCTGTACAACGCGTCATTCGATTTCGCGAGCAAGCTCGCTCGCGAAATCGCTCCGATATTGTCAGCGCTTGATGGTCTTCAATTCATCGAGCAACCCAAGCAGCGTCTGCAACTTCTCCTCTCCCAACTGTGCCTGCAACCGTTGGTAGTTCTCTTCCATGCACTGGCTCATGGACTCAAAGCACGCCTCGCCCTTTTCGGCCAGGGTCACCAGCACCCGTCGCTGGTCCTGCTCGGCCTTGCGCCGATGGACCATGCCGGCCGCCTCCATGCGCACCAGCACACCGGTCATGCTCGGTTTGAGGATGCACGCCAGTTCCGCCAGCCGGTAGATTTCCAGCTCGCCGTGCTGACTGAGAATGCGGATAACCCGCCACTGTTGTTCAGTCAACCCGTGCTGGTTGAGCGAGGGACGAAAAAAACTCATGGCTGCTTCACGTGCTTGCAGCAGGGTCAAGGTCAGGGATTGCCGGGGTTTGAGCATCGGAGTCAGGATCACGGTTGATTTAGTTAATAATTTAACGAAACTCTATCATCCTGTCCCCCCGAACGCGCCATAACTTCTTATCGCAAAGGCCTTCTGGCGCGCTGAATCAAAAATCCCGGCATAGAGAATCAAGACATCCACCGAGCCAAGGCTCTTAATAGGAGTCATCCGGTACAGAGCTAATCAAAGGCCCTGCGTTGAGTTTTTCTTCACTTTTTCAGGCTGCGCCATGATCAATATCGAAACGCCCACCTATTACACGGCCACCAAAAAATACAATCTCAGCTTCCCGACCCTGGAACAGGATGTGGAAGCCGACGTTGTGGTCATTGGCGGTGGTTTCTCCGGCATCAATACCGCGCTTGAGCTCGCCGAAAAAGGCATCACCAACATCGTTGTGCTGGAGGCGCGTTACCTGGGTTTCGGTGGCACCGGGCGCAATGGAGGGCAGATCATGGCCGGCATCGGTCACGACCTGGAGAAGATCAAGAAGGACGTGGGCGAGAACGGTCTGCGCCAGGTCTTCGAGATCAGCGACCTGGGCGCGGACATCATCAAGGACCGCATCGCCAAGTACAACATCGATGCCGACTTCTGCCACGGCTACGGCTACATGGGCTTCAACGCTCGCCAGGAAAAGACCCTGCGCGCCTGGGAAAAAGACTTCAAATCGATCAACAGCAAACACGAGATTCGCTTTCTCGGTGGTTCGGACGTCAAGCAAATCATCGGCTCCGATGCCTACAGCAGCGCATTGCTGCACATGGGCGGCGGTCACGTCCATTCGTTGAACCTGCTACTCGGTGAAGCCAAGGCACTGGTTGGGCACGGCGTGCGGATTTTCGAGAACAGTCCAGCGCTGGAAGTCAGCTATGGCGAGCGCATCACCGTGCGCACCGGCCGTGGTTCGGTCAAGGCCAGCAAGCTTCTGTGGGCCTGCGACAGTTTCCTCAACAAGCTGGAACCTGAGCTGCACCGCTCGACCATAAACACTTACGCTTTCCAGATGATGACCGAGCCACTGTCGGACGAGTTGATCAACCGCATCAGCCCGATTCGCGGCGCCTACAGCGACATTCGTCCGGTGATCGACTACTACCGCGTCACCAACGAAAACCGTCTGTTGTTCGGTGCGGCCACACCGCTGGTCGAGCACATTCCCCTGGACCTGAAAGCCTGGAACCGCAACCTGATGCTGAAGATTTTCCCGTACCTCAAGGACGTGAAAATCGATCTGGCCTGGGGCGGTCCGATGGCCTGCAGCCCGAATCTGTTCCCGCAGATCGGCACCCTGCCCGGTCGCAGCAACGCCTTCTTCGTTCAGGGCTATTCGGGCTTCGGCGTCACCCCCAGCCACATCATCTGCAAGGTGCTGGCCGAAGGCATGAGTGAAGGCTCGGCGCGCTATGACCTGGTCAGCTCGATCCACCGCCCTACCATCCTTGGCAAAGATGCGTTTCGCCCACTGTTGATGACCGCCGGCAAGTCCTGGCACCAGCTGTCAGGTTATTGGAACGGGCGTCGGTAACTGCCAAGGCGCTCTTCCCTTTTCTGTTTTTTTACTCATCAGGAGCAACTGCCATGACCCTTACCACCCTCAAGAAAGACATCCAGCTGTCCGAACTGGACGCCTGGGGCTCCGTTGCCGACCTCGGCTCGGAAATCCTCGAAGGCGAAGTCAAAGCCTTCGGCAAAATGACTTTCGGCGCACCGACCGACCCGGTCAGCAGTGCCTATTTCGGCACCACCCAGGGCAAGTTCCGCATGGTCTATCCGTTCGCCGAACAAGCTACGGTGGTTACCGGCGAAGTGGTCCTGACCAACGAATCCACCGGCCAGAGTGCTCGCTACAAGGCCGGCGACAGCTGGTTCGTGACCAAAGGCACTCCCGTGCTGTGGGAAGTGGTCAGCGAAAGTTTCGTCAAACACTACTTCGCTGTCGCTTGACCGATTCGGGTTGCCGGCGAACAGCCGGTAGCCCCTTGGCGAGGTACCGAACATGAATGCCCTCCCCACCCAGGAAATCGCCGGCCATTGCCTGCAAGCTTTCACTCAACTCGTACCTGCCAGTCAGGCGGCGTTCTACTGTGTCGACCGGCAACTGCAAGCCCGTGACTTCCGGCTGCATTGCATGAGCGATGAGATGCATCGCGACTATCTGGACAACTACCGTCGGTTCGACCCTTTGCAACCGCGAAATTGCCTGTCCAGCGGGCGAGCCGTGGTGCCTCTGGGTTTTGCCATGGCCCGACAGCCGACACGGGACAGTCGGCGCTATCGGGACTTTCTGCAGCGCTATGGCATTGTCGATGTGGTGGAAATCCTCGCCCATCGCGCCGGCCAGCCTCAGGCCGCGATCTCGATGTTACGCACCGCCGAACAAGGCGCCTTCACCACCGACCAACTGGCCCAGCTCAATGCCTTGCAGTCCCTGCTGCAACTCGCCGTCGCGAACATACAGCCCTGCGAAGATCCGCTGACCGGCCTGACGCCCAAGGAGCGGCAGATCGCGTTGTTACTGCGCCAGGGCGCCAGCAACAAGCAACTGGCCCTGGAACTGAAAGTCGGTCTGCCGACCATCAAGACCCACCTGATCAACCTGTTTCGCAAGACCGGCGTCAGCAGCCGCACCGAGCTGGTCGGAACCCTGTTTCTCCAGCTCTGATTTTTTAGCCCGGCTCAACCATCCGGTTGATAGGCGAGCTTGTTTGCGAACCGCATGCTCCAGATTGTTATTTCACTCAACTGGAGCATTGCAATGACAACATCATCCGACTGGATCACCGTTGGCGCCCTGGCCGACGGCTTCGCCCCTGAAGCCTTCATCCTGCCGAACCTGGCCGACCTGAACGGCAAGGCCTTCACGCTGAACTTCGCCAATGGCTGGCAGATCGAACATCGTTTCGACACCGAAGTCCTATCCTGGACCGCTGCCGATGGGCGCTCCACGGGCACTGCAAACTATCGAGCCACCTCAGTGCGTCCAGGTCTGTACCTGGTGGACTTCATCAAGCACGAAGGTGGTCAAGCCTGGTCGATCAGCCTGGTGCTCGACACCGTTAGCGCTGCATTCACCGCTGTGATCGGCCGCATGCCGACCCAGGAGCAAACCTGTGAAGGCCTCTACAGCCGTGCGCTGGCGGGCAAGCACCTGACCTCGGTCGAAGTCGAGTTTTTGCATGGCAGCCTTGATCGTCCGTGGCAGGAAGGCCAATGCCCTCACGCACCGACCAGCGAACTGAGCGGCCTGCGCAACCTGTATCGCTACAGCCCAAGTGAAGTCTACGAACACATCTACCTCAACGATCAGTTCTATTCCTGGCAGTGCCTCAAGGGCGTCGAGCAAGGCCTGTGCGACACCGACCGCTGCCACTACTACAAGATCGCCGATCAGCTGTACCTGTTCGTCTGGCGCGAGAAGATCATCCCGACCCTCGGCCTGGTGCTGATCGACCTGCAACAGCACCGCAGCGACGGCAAGATCTTCGGTTATGCCGGGTCGTCCTTCGATGAACTGTCAAACTTTCCGGTCAGCTCTTACTGCCAGGTTCTCAACCGGACGGAGTATCCCAATGCCTGAGCCACGTACCGTTGCAATTACCGGTGCCGGGACGGGTATCGGTGCTGCCTGTGCCCGGCTGTACGCAGCCGAAGGCGCCAGTCTGGTGTTGATCGGCCGCCGCCGCGAGCCCCTGGAGCAAATTGCCCGGGAAACCGGCGGGCTGGTTTTGGTCGGCGATGCCGCCTGCCCGGACACCTGGGCAGGATTCGTGGCACAGATTCGTCAGCGCTACGGGCGCCTTGATGTACTGCTGGCCTGTGCCGGCGGCCTTGGCCTGGGCAGCGCCACCGACACTAGCCCGCAGACCTGGGAAGCGGCGTTGCGCAGCAACCTGGACAGTGCCTTCTACAGTGCCCGGGCCTGCCTGCCTCTGCTGCTGGAAAGTACCGGCAACATCGTGCTGATCGGGTCCATTGCCTCACTGGCGGCGGGCCCCGAAGTCTGCGGCTACACCACCGCCAAGCATGCGCTGCTCGGCCTCAATCGTTCGCTGGCCAGAGATTACGGCCCGCGCGGTGTACGAGTGAACGCCGTCTGCCCCGGCTGGGTGCGCACGCCCATGGCCGATCAGGAGATGCAGCCGCTGATGGACTTCTATGGCGAAACGCTGCAGCAAGCCTATGACCGGGTCTGCACCGACGTGCCGTTGCGACGACCGGCCAGCGCCGAGGAAATTGCCAGGGTTTGCCGCTTCCTGGCCTCTAGCGAAGCGTCGATTATCACGGGCGCAACCGTGGTGGCCGACGGCGGCTCGAGCATCGTCGATGTGCCGACCCTGGCCTACACCCACATGGAGCCGTCTCATGCCTGATGACCTGGATTTCAGCGGTAAAACCGTACTGGTGACCGGCGGCGCCCAAGGCATTGGCCGGGCGATCGTCGAAGCCTTCGCCTGGCGCGGTGCGCGAGTGGTAATMGCCGACCTGCAACTGTCACAGGCTCAGGCACTGGCCAGCGAATTGTCCGGGCAGACGTGTCAGGTCGAAGCTGTGGGCGTCGATCTGGCCGATGCCACGGCAGTGTTCGACATGGTCCGGGCACTGGAGCAACGCTGGGGTCGGCTCGATATTCTGGTGCACAACGCCGGGTATTTTCCGCTGACACCGTTTGCCGACATCACGCCATCCATTCTCGAGCGCACCCTGGCGGTCAATCTCTCGGCATTGTTCTGGCTGACCCAGGCGGCCTTGCCGATGTTTCACCGTCAGGGCGGTGGTTGTGTGCTGGTCACTTCGTCAGTTACCGGCCCAAAAGTGGCTTATCCGGGGCTGAGCCATTACGCGGCATCAAAAGCCGGGGTCAACGGTTTCATCCGCAACGCGGCACTGGAACTGGCCGGACACAACGTGCGGGTCAATGGCGTCGAGCCGGGCATGATCGCGACGCCAGCCATGGGCAATCTGGGGGACGACCAACTGAACGAAAATATCGCCAGTCGAGTGCCCCTGGGACGGCTTGGCAAGGCGGCGGATATTGCCGGAGCCATGCTGTTTCTAGCATCGGATCTGGCAACTTACATCACCGGACAGACGCTGGTGGTCGATGGCGGCTCGACCTTGCCAGAGGTTTGATATAGCGTTTTTTCATGCTGGAAGGGGGCTTTGAAAAGCCCCCTTTTTCATTCAGAGAGTCAAGCCGTCCCCACCGCCTGCTGCAAATGACTGGAACGAAAATCCTTGGGTGACAGCTCGAACTGCTTCTTGAACGAGCGGCTGAAATGCGCCGAGTCGGTGAAACCCCACTTGTAAGCGATGGAGGTGATCGATTCGCTACGCAAGAACGGATTGGTCAGGTCATCGGCGCTGCGCTTGAGCCGCGCCCGTTGAATGTAGCGACAGACGCTATCGTCCTGCTCTTCAAACAACCGATACAAATGCCGCACTGAAATGTTCAATCGATTGGCCAGCCCGACGGGACTCAAGCCCGGCTGGGTCAGGGACTCGTCGATGACTTTCTGCACATAACTGCGCAGGTTGTTGCCCTGCAACGAAGTAACGTCATCCCCCGACACCTGATCCTGATCGAATGCCGAACCCAGCAACGATACAAAAGCCGATTGCAACGCCTCACCCTCACCGACTGCGCCCTCGCCCACCCACGCGTCCTTGCACAGCTGATCCACCAGCACATGCAGCATCCGCCCACAGGCCTTGCTCGAGGAAATCTTGCCGAACGTCCGGGACTGGCTGCCAAGCTGTTTGCACACTTCGTTGCGGGACAAGGAGACCGAGACATGCTCGATCAGCCCGAATGGGCTGATTTCAATGGAACCYCCCGAGTCCATCAGCAGCAGGTCCCCGGGAGCCAACTGGATGCTCTGTCCGTACTGGGTGATCTGGCAGTAACCGCTGCGCTGGCTGACCAGGAAGCAATCCTGTTCGTTGTCGTGATCGGCGTTGGGCTTGTCGCGCTTGATAAGCCCTGCGTTGGTACGCAAGTTCGCCAAGGACAGACCGCCCCGGGAACACTCGGAAACCTCGCCAATGAACAGCGAACGGTTGTAGGCCAATTCTGTGTCGAAATGACMACAGGCTGCTCGCAGATCCCGGGTCCAGGTTTCCAACCCTTCTTGCATAGACTGATGGATGCTCATGGGGCTCTCCACAATGGCTTTTTGTTTTTGTTGCACAATAGTTAACATGTTATCTATATGCGCGCAACAAGTACGTGTCTGCCAAAGTGGGTAGCACTAATGATGCCAAAAATCGCGAATCAAAGCGTGCGCAACAAGCGCTGCAATCCAGTCAACGCTTCAAGCAGCCAAGTGCGTTGATCACGGCTCAAAGCGATGTAGCGACGAAAGGCCGGCATCCGGTTGACCACCTCGCTGCCACCCATATGCTCCAGCCGTACGCACCACTGATGCCCTTGCAGATCGATGCGCAAGCGTTTGAAGTCCAACGGCATCAAGGCCTGGTGCAGCGCACTGTCTTCCTGCAACCTGGCTTGCAACCTGGCTAATAGCGCGGGATCTCCAGCACGCTGCCGACAGCGGATCCCGGTCCGTCGAACAGCCCCGCTATGGTGCAGTTCGAAGCTCGCCGCGCCCTCAGTCGAGGCAGGCACCCGGATCACGAACTCGGTCATGACCAGGTGCATCAACAGCTGCGACTCGGTGCGCTCGACGATCTCCAATTGCAGGCTGCCATCGTCCAGCGAAGCCCGGGCCGCTGTCGGCTCTGTCTGCTCGAAACTGGCCAGACCGAGGTTGCGCCGCAGGTGCTCGAGCGTCACCCCAGGTCGATAACCGGCTGGGGCGCGTCTGGCGCTGAACAGCTCAGACAGTTTTTGCAGCATGGTCGATATACCCGTTGTCAGGGTGCCCCGGTTCATTGGAGAACTCCTTGGCCAGCACTTCTTCCACCGAAGCAGGCTTGAATGGATTGACCTTCTGCACGACTAACGTCCAGAACAGCGCGTACACCGCGGTGCCACCAAGCATCACCRCGAACGGGACATAGATATCCGCGGGGTTCATGCCGGGCGGCGTGATAAACCACATGCCCAGCAGGATGCCGACGCTGGAAAGGATCTGTGGCAACGGGAAGAAGGGCGAGCGATAGGCCCGTGGCAGATCGGGACGACGGATGCGCAGCATTACCACCGACAGCGTCACCAGCAGATAGGCAAAACTCCAGGCACAAACGGCGGCCAACACCAGATGCATGATGTTGTCAGTGTTACCGCCCAGATACAGCGCATGCAGGCAAGGAATCAGCATCGCCACCAGAATGCACAGCAGCGGCGTCTTGAAGCGTGGGTGCAAGTAGGTGAAGACCTTGGGCAACGCGCCGTCGACTGCCATGCCGTAAAGAATCCTCGGCACACCCGCCATCAGCGTATTGATGGTCGCCGCCCCGGCAAACAGAAAGCCGATCCCCAGCCACATCGGACCGATATTGCCCATCACCTGCTCGGCGAACTTTGGAATGGCCATCGGTGTATCGAGCAGATGCACGCCACCGGCGGCATCAAGCAACACGTTCTCCACTTGACGCTTCATTGCCGCGCCATAGATGAACATGCACGACGCAACGCTCAACAACCCCAGAATCATCGCCTTGGGCATGACCTTGGCCGATTGGCGCAAGTCCGGCGCCAGAGGGGTGACGAACTCACAACCGACGAACATGAACATGGCCATGCCCACCAGCGACAGGATGGTGATCAGGTCAGTACCCACAAGGGATACACCGAACCAGCCATCCAGTTGCACCGCTGGCGCCGCGATCAACCCCAACACGCCAAACACCATCAACGTGGTCCACATGCCGAAGGTCAGAATGATCTCTGCCCTGCCGAAGGCGCTGACGCCGAAGGCATTGAGAATCCCGAACACCACGACGAACCCAACCCCAAGCAACCAGGAACCACCGGCAGATTCTGCCAAGGTATTGAGGTGCTCGAAGTTCACCAGGGCCATGACCCCGGAAAGAATGGTCTCGGCAGTGCCTGCGAACACATGCACGATCAGGTAGGCCGACAACGTGCCAGTGATAGCAAAGAAGCGGCCCATGCCGCAATTGATGTAGTCGTAGACCGAACCGGTAGTCGGCAGGATCGATGCCGCTTCAGCGAAGGTGGTCGCCTGGGCCAACATCATCACCACGGCAATCAGCATGGCCACCGCGAAGGCGCTGCCGCCGATGCCAAAGCCCATGGTCGCGGTGAGAATCACCGGGCTGGCCATGATCAGACCAATGGTACTGGCGAGCGCAGTGGGAAAACCGACCGTGCCCCGGTTCAAATGCTCGGTGAGTCTGTCATTGATCGACATAGTGCAGATCCTCGAAAGCGGATTTTTATAGTGGATGTATCGAGCCGTTCAAGGAGCCGGCGATAAAGCCCTCCCCAGCCAGTCCCTGAGCGAAACGGCGCCGTGTGCAGAGTGACTGTGCTCCTCTGCCACCCAGATCGTCTTGCCCATGTCTGCCGCCGGTCTTGTTGCTCCCTGCCATGCTTCACCGCGTGGCTGACAGGATCAAATGCCTGGCACGCAGGTGAAAGACTTCCCCCATCTCCAGTCGCCCTAATGCGCACTCGACCTATCGAACTGTCCAACAAAAGCTGGGGAAAACAACAATGGAGCAAACACTGAAAGCACGAGCGCTGCCCAAGGCCGTTGGTTTGGGGATCGCGCTCTTGATCGCCGACTCGTCGGCCCAGGCGTACGAGCTGTATGCCGATAACGACACCAAGGTCACGGGCAACTTCCTCGCGGTCTATGGGATGTTCAACAGTCGCAAGAACTATGACGGCACCACAGGCGGGTCTAGCTGGCGCGAAGGATTTATCAAGTATGGCTTGAGTGTCGAGCAAACGCTCGGCGGCCTGGGCAGCGCCTACGGCACGGCCAATCTGGTCAGTTCCGGCACCTGGGGCGATGGCGATGCCGCGGGCATCACCGACGGTACCGAACGAACCACAAAGTTTGATGAAGCCTTCGCCGGCTGGCGTTCCGGCGACCTGTTCCCGGTACTTGGCAAGGATGGCGTGGATGTGTCGTTTGGGCGCCAGGTCATTACTCTCGGTGACGGTTTCATCATCAACGACGACGGCCTGAACCTGGGTAAAGGTGTGGCGGATGGTGAGTTCAACCGAGGTGGTGCCTATTATCTCGCGGCGCGCCACGCATTCGACGAAACGGCCGTCCTGCGCCTGGGCGGCAAGGAAGGCGTGCACGGCAGCCTGATGTGGATCAAGTCGGACAACCGCGCCCAGGCCAAGACCGAGATGGCCGCCAGCACCCTGGAATACACCGCCGCGCCAGGTACCCTCGGGCTGACGTATATTCACGGCATTGACGTCGATGATCGTTATGCCAGCGACTTCCAGAAGCAACGTGAAGGCATGAACATTTATAGCCTGCGGGGCGCTGGCAATGCCGGAATAGAGAACGCTCACTTTTCCTTCGAATATGCCTGGCAGGACAAGGACGCCGGCCCGGAAAAAGCCTGGTACACCGAAGCCGGCTACACCTTTGCCGACCTGCCATGGTCGCCGGACCTGACGTACCGTTACAGCCGCTATTCCAAAGATTGGGATTCGATGTTCAACGGTGTCAACCGTGGCTACGGCACCTGGTTCCAGGGCGAAGTGGCCGGTAATTATTCGGGCCCGTTCAACAGCAACACCGCGATCCAGCATGTGGCGCTCAAAGTCAAACCACTGGAGCCAGTGACCGTTGGCGTGCTGTTTTTCGACTACAAGACCCTGCACAAGAACAATGCGCTGGACCTCGATGGTCGTGAACTGGACCTGTATGCCGAATGGGCGGTGAACGAGCACCTGATCGTCACCCCGTTGGTGGGCCTGTATAAGCCGGAAAAGGATGAAAGCAACGGCGGTAATCAGGTTGGTGGCAACGGCACCAATGTCTACAGCCAACTGACCGTGGCCGTGCCTTTCTAATCCATTTCAGGAGCTGCCTGGCGCAGCTCCTGACGCGGTTTATTGTTTGTGCTGATGCAACATCGTCTGAATCTGATGAGTCGCCTGGCGGGTATTTTCCGCCAGTTTGCGCACTTCATCGGCCACCACTGAAAACCCGCGCCCGACCTCCCCCGCCCTGGCCGCTTCGATGGCGGCGTTCAAGGCCAGCAAGTTGGTCTGGTCGGCGATGCCTTTAATGACTCCTACCACCGTCGCGATCTGGCCGTAGGTCGCCTGATTCTGCTCGAGCATTCGTTGATGGGTGGCCTCGGCTGAACGCTCATCGCTAATGTCGCGCACCGCGCCGATCACTCGGGTCAAGCGGCCCTGCTCATCACGGGCTGCGCGACCACGCTCGCGACACCAGATGTAACCTCGGGTCTTGTGGCGCATCCGGTATTCAAAGACGTATTCACCACTGCCGTGGGTTGCGAGGATTTCCCGATCGAAGATCGCCATGATCTTCGGCAGATCGTCAGCATGGGTGATGTTGACTTGAGCATCCCAACCGTCGGGCAGCTCGTGCGGGGCATACCCCATGAGGAGGCGGAACTGACTGGAAAACCGCATGCAACTGGCTGGATCCTGCACATCACCGTTGACCACGGTGATGTCCCAGCAACCCTCGGTCAGCGTCGATTGCAACAGCTCCCAGATCTGCTCCTCCTGCCGGTGCTGGTGGGACAACTGCACGTGCAGGCTTAACTCGGCCTCCAGCGCCTGCTCGCGGAGCCGGGTCTGTTCCAGCTGTTGGCGAAGCGTTTCAAGCGCCTGCTCGCTGCGCTCCAATTGGCAGGCCTGGCCCTTGGACAGCTCCTCGGCGACCCGCAGACGTTGCACGATTTGGTTTTTTTCTTGTGTAAACCGTTCCAGTTGCAAGGCCTCGGTGAGCGCCTGCTGCTGTTTATGTTTCTTGAAGAACATCAGCCTGTCCTTTGTTCATCGAGTCGAGACACTGGATCTGATAGCAAACGGGAGATGATTGCTTGTACGTGGCTGCTGAGGCGTTTGCTCCTGTCTGCCACACACAAAAGGCCTTCCTGTAGCAGCCATCGTGCATCTGTAGGATAGCGATACTCTCTCAACCCGCCGATACTCGTCCTCAGGCCCTGCCCACGTCCAAACGACGTTTCGGTCCTTAATGACTTCGTGACGAAAACAATAAAAATGTCGCACAGAGGTACATACGAATGAGCCGTCATGATCATGGTCACGCCAGCCTCCTAGAGGCGTTCAGTGCAATGACACTGGAGCTTCAGCGCCTGGCACAGGACAAAGACATCGAGCATTTCCACCACGCCGCGCTGGGCTGCATCAACCAGTTGTTACCCTTCGACAGTGCCTGGTGGGGGCGTGCGGCGCTGATTGAAGGGTTGCCTGAAGAACACAACTCCTATCTCTACAAATTGCCCCGCAGCTACCTGTCGGACTGGCAATCGATTCGCCATATCGACGTGACCGTCGGCAGGGTCCACGACATCCCCGGGCAAGCGGTCATCGTCGACATGCGCGACCCTTCCAACGGTTCCGGACTCAACTGGCTCGGCGAATCCTATGGTATTGGCGAATTGCTGTGCATTGTGTACGTCGACCCACAAACCCACCTCAGCGATCACCTCACGGTGTATCGCGCTCCCGAAGCACCGCGCTTTTCCGATCAGGATTGTCGGTTGCTGAACAACCTCATGCTTCATCTGGTTGCTGCGGTATCGGCCAACCAGATCCGCACCCTTGTGGCCATGCGCGAAACCCTCACCCGCCCGCGCAATCTGGCGCTCGCCGTATGCGACCAGCGCGGCACACTGCACTGCGCGGAACGTGGTTTCGTCGACTTGCTGCTGACCGAGTGGACGGACTGGACCGGCCCTTGCCTGCCGGTGGCAATGGACGCTAATGGGTATGAAGGCAAGTATCTGCAGATCGAGGCCTCGACGGTCGGTGATCTGTTCTTGCTGGCAGCCCGCAGCCGCACTGTGCTGATGCAATTGAGTCCACGAGAAAACGATGTGGCTCAAGGCTTCGGCGAAGGCAAGACCTACAAGGAAGTCGCCCGCGATCTGGGCATGTCACCCAATACCGTGCGCCACCACATCCGCGCCATCTACAGCAAACTCGGGGTCAAGGACAAAGCCCGAATTGCCCATCTGCTGCACGCCCCGCCTGACTGATCTACCCCGCTGACTCGCGCTGACTTTTTAGCTGCCTTTTTGACAGCCACGGGACACTTTTGCCCTTTTTTCCCTATGCCACGTAGGGGCGATCCGTTCGCCGCACAACAACTCAAAGAAGAGACGCAATGCCCATGACCAGTACCTTCACCCGCAACACTGCACTGGCTCTTATCAGTGGTCTGTCGAGCCTGCATGCTGGCGCCGCCGACCTCAACGCCCGGGATTTTTTCGGCGCCCCTTCGGGCACCACCCTGGGCGTGCTGTATTTGCCGGCAAGCCGCGCCAATGATTTCCACGGCCCCGCCGACAGCACGGGCAAGGCCGACCTTAAGGTCAACGCCGTGGCTTATCGCCAGGTCTTTTTCACCGACATCTGCGGCACCCTCTGCACCCCACAATTCATCGTGCCCTTCGCCGACATCAGCGCCCACCTGCCAGGTGCCAGTCAGCACACCGGAGAAAGCGGTTTCGGTGACCCTCAGGTCGGCGGCACCCTGTTCTTCATCAACGACCCCACCTCGCGCACCTACAGCGGGTTGCTGACCCTGATTACCCTGCCGGTGGGCGAGTACCACAGCACAAATCCCGATGTGTCACCCGGTGCCAATCGCTGGGGGGCAACCTTCGTTTACAACTACACCCAGGGCATCGGTGAAAAATGGGTGCTGGAAGCCAACCTCGAAGCCCAGCTCTATGGCAAGAACGACGACTACTTCAGCAATGACCTCAAACAGGACCCTCTGTATCGCTTGCAAGCTTTTGCCTCTTATGACTTCACGTCGAGCACCTATGGCGCGTTGCGACTGATCCACGCCGATGGCGGCGAGTTGCGGATCAATGAACAACGCATCGATGACACCCACAAGCGCTACACCCAGGTGGGTTTCGAAGTCGGTCACTGGCTCGATAAACAGAATCAGTTGATGTTCAGCCTCTCGCAGAACGTCGCCACCGACAACGGCTATCACGGTACCGACGCATTGCTGCGTCTGGTCCATG